>NZ_JBHWUI010000216.1:0-11914 GCF_042737525.1 Kitasatospora sp. NPDC059973
CGCGACCACTGCTCGGTCGCGGGCCCGCCGCCGTGGCCCCCGGGGGTCCCGGGGGCGCAGGGGATCAGGCGTCGATCTTCTCCGGGGCCTCGTCGGCCCGCTCCTGCTTCTTCGCGGCGATCAGGCTGGTCACCGTGGTGACGGCCAGCACCACCACGATGAAGCCCAGCGAGAACGGGATGCCGATCTCGGGGACGTGCACACCCTGCTCGTGCAGCGCGTGCAGCACCAGCTTCACGCCGATGAAGCCGAGGATCACCGACAGGCCGTACGAGAGGTGGACCAGCTTCTTCAGCAGCCCGCCGATCAGGAAGTACAGCTGGCGCAGCCCCATCAGGGCGAAGGCGTTCGCGGTGAAGACGATGTACGGGTCCTGGGTCAGGCCGAAGATCGCCGGGATCGAGTCCAGCGCGAACAGGACGTCCGTGGTGCCGATCGCGAGCATCACGATCAGCATCGGCGTCATCAGCCGACGGCCGTTCTCCCGGATGAAGAGCTTGGTGCCGTGGTACTTGTCGGTCGACGGGAAGCGCTGCTCGATCGACTTGAGCAGCCGGTTCTCCTCGAACTCCTCGTCCTCCTCGTCGGCCCGGGCCTCCTTGATCAGCTTCCAGGCCGTCCAGACCAGGAAGCCGCCGAAGATGAAGAACACCCAGGAGAACTGCGCCACCAGGGCCGCGCCGCCGGCGATGAAGACCGCCCGCAGCACCAGGGCGATGATCACACCGAACATCAGCACGCGCTGCTGGTAGATCTTCGGCACCGCGAACTTGCCCATGATCAGGATGAACACGAACAGGTTGTCGACGCTGAGCGACTTCTCGGTGATGTACCCGGCGAAGAACTCACCGGCCGGCTTGGAACCGGAGTGCCACCAGAGGAACCCGCCGAAGACGGCGGCCAGCACGATCCAGACCGTGGTCCAGACACCGGCTTCCTTGACCGACACCTCGTGCGGCTTGCGGCCGCCGATGAAGAAGTCGGCCACGATCAGGGCCAACAGCACACCGATCGTGCCGATCCACAAACTTACGGAAACGTCCACTACTGCTCCTCCGGCAGGTAGGCGAGACAGTCATCGTCACTGCCGGAGGTCTCTTCCGCCCGCCGGGCGCATGGGCGGCGCCCGCGGACCAGCGCCCCGGGACGCCGCCAGGTGGGCGCCCGTGATGACGGGACAACTGCGAGGGAATACTCCCCTCCGCTCCCACGAGGCTAACAGAAGAACCAAGAGAAGGTAAAGAAGGTAAAGAACGACCCGGGGCGTCCGCCGCCGGCCGGGGCCCCGCCCGCTAGAGGAAGGGCTCGATGGCCGGCAGCAGGTCCTGGAAGGTCCGGCCCCGGGCCGGCGCGCCGATCGCCTGCATCCCCCAGCCGCCGGACGGCTCGCGGAACACCTTCGCCATGATCTGCCCGGTGTGCGGGCCGCCGCCGGCCAGCTCGTAGCGGGCCAGCTCCAGCCCGGTCGAGTCGTCCACCAGCCGGCAGTACGCGTTCTGCACCTCGGCGAAGGTCTGCCCGGTGTACGAGCTGACCGTGAACACCACCTGGGTGATGTGCACCGGTACGTGGGCCAGGTCGACCAGGATCGACTCGTCGTCCTCGCCCGCCCCGGTGCCGCCGACCAGGTTGTCCCCGGTGTGCCGGACGGAGCCGTCGTTGCTCTCCAGGTGCTGGAAGAAGACCACGTCGGACGGGGTCTGCTCGGCGTACAGCAGCGCCGAGGCGTCCAGGTCGATCTGTCGCGTCCGGCTGCCGAAGAGGCCGCGCTTGGGCGCCGCCTTCCAGCCCAGCCCCATCCGGACGACCGTCAGCGACTCGCCCGAACCCTTCTGCAGGCTGACCTGCTGCCCCTTGGCAAGGTTCACCGACACGGCATTGTCCTCTCTGCCCAGCCGGGCGGTCGGTATCCGCGCCGGCTTCACGGTGGAACACCCCCTTGCCGTCCCCCGGCTGAGGCCCCCTGATGCGACCGCCCGTCCCGGGCGGCACCGCAGGCCAGCCTAGGGCCTGCGGTCGGCCGCGTCCGTCAGCGTCTACCCGTTTGTGGCAAGGCTGAGACACCGCCGGGCTTGACCGGTACCGGATCCGGCCAAGCCCGGCGCGGGCCGCGACCGGCCCTACGCGATACCCGCCTCGCGCATCTGGCGGAGCTCCTTCTTCAGCTCCTTGACCTCGTCGCGCAGCCGGGCCGCGACCTCGAACTGGAGGTCCGTCGCGGCCGCGTGCATCCGCTCCGTCATCGACTGGATCAGCTCGGCCAGCTCGGCCGCCGGCAAGCTCTTGGCGGGCTTGCGGTCCGCGCCCAGCGCCGGCACCGGGGCCTTGCCCTTGCCCCCCGCCCGGTAGCCGGAGGAGAGCAGCTCGTCGGTGTCGACCTCCTCACGGGCGAGGGTGTCCAGGATGTCGCCGATCTTCTTGCGGAGCGGCTGCGGGTCGATCCCGTGCTCCTTGTTGTAGGCCTGCTGCACGGCCCGGCGGCGGTTGGTCTCGTCGATCGCCTTCGCCATCGAGGGGGTGATCCGGTCCGCGTACATGTGGACCTGGCCGGAGACGTTGCGGGCCGCGCGGCCGATGGTCTGGATCAGCGAGGTGCCGGAGCGCAGGAAGCCCTCCTTGTCCGCGTCCAGGATCGCCACCAGGGAGACCTCGGGCAGGTCGAGGCCCTCACGGAGCAGGTTGATGCCGACCAGCACGTCGTACCGGCCGGCCCGCAGCTCGCGCAGCAGCTCGACCCGGCGCAGCGTGTCGACGTCGCTGTGCAGGTACCGGACCCGGATGTCCAGACCGAGCATGTAGTCGGTGAGGTCCTCGGCCATCTTCTTGGTGAGGGTGGTGACCAGGACGCGCTCGTCCCGCTCCACCCGCGTCCGCACCTCGTGCACCAGGTCGTCGATCTGGCCCTCGGTCGGCTTGACGATCACCTCGGGGTCGATCAGGCCGGTCGGGCGGATGATCTGCTCGACCTGGCCGTCGCCGCGGGACAGCTCGTACGCGCCGGGGGTGGCCGAGAGGTAGACGGTCTGGTCGGTCCGCTCCAGGAACTCCTCCCACTTGAGCGGGCGGTTGTCCATCGCGGAGGGCAGCCGGAAGCCGTGCTCGACCAGGGTGCGCTTGCGGGAGGCGTCGCCCTCGTACATCGCGCCGATCTGCGGGACGGTGACGTGCGACTCGTCGATGACCAGGAGGAAGTCCTCCGGGAAGTAGTCGAGCAGGGTGTTCGGCGGGGAGCCGGGCGCGCGGCCGTCGAAGTGCATCGAGTAGTTCTCGACGCCCGAGCAGGTGCCGATCTGGCGGAGCATCTCGATGTCGTAGGTGGTGCGCATCCGCAGCCGCTGGGCCTCCAGCAGCTTGCCCTGCTTCTCCATCCGGGCCAGCGTCTCGGCCAGCTCCTTCTCGATGTCGTTGACCGCCCGCTCCATCCGCTCCGGGCCGGCCACGTAGTGCGAGGCGGGGAAGACGTGGACGGAGTCGTCCTGGCTGATGATCTCGCCGGTCAGCGGGTGCAGGGTGTACAGCGACTCGATCTCGTCGCCGAACATCTCGATCCGCAGGGCGAGCTCCTCGTAGACCGGGAAGATCTCGATGGTGTCGCCGCGGACCCGGAAGGTGCCGCGGGTGAAGGCGAGGTCGTTGCGGGTGTACTGGATGTCGACGAAGCGGCGCAGCAGCACGTCGCGGTCGATCTCCTCGCCCACCTTGAGCCGGACCATCCGGTCGACGTACTCCTGCGGGGTGCCGAGGCCGTAGATGCAGGAGACGGACGCGACGACGACCACGTCCCGGCGGGTGAGCAGCGAGTTGGTCGCGGAGTGGCGCAGCCGCTCGACCTCCTCGTTGATCGAGGAGTCCTTCTCGATGTAGGTGTCCGTCTGCGGGACGTACGCCTCGGGCTGGTAGTAGTCGTAGTACGAGACGAAGTACTCGACCGCGTTGTTCGGCAGGAGTTCCCGGAACTCGTTGGCCAGCTGGGCGGCCAGGGTCTTGTTCGGCGCCATCACCAGGGTGGGGCGCTGCAGCTTCTCGATCATCCAGGCCGTGGTGGCCGACTTGCCGGTGCCGGTGGCGCCGAGCAGGACGACGTCCTTCTCCCCCGCGCGGATCCGGCGCTCCAGCTCGGCGATCGCCGCCGGCTGGTCGCCATTGGGCTGGAAGGGGCTGACGACCTCGAAGGGCGTCTCTGAGCGCTCAATACTCGTGATGGGTCGCACGTGTCCACCGTACGACCCACCACTGACAACCGGCGCCTACTTGGCGCTGTCCCGGGCCAGCGCGACCAGCCGGGAGACCGCCCGGAGGTACTTCTTGCGGTAGCCGCCGCGCAGCATCTCCTCGGGGAAGACCTGGTCGAAGGGGATCCCGGAGGCGGTGATCGGCAGCTCGCGGTCGTACATCCGGTCGGCGAGGACGACCAGGCGCAGCGCGGTGGACTGGTCGTCGACCTGCCGCACGCCGCGCAGGCAGACCGCCTGCACGTCGTCCAGCAGCGCGCCGTAGCGGCTCGGGTGGACGGCGGAGAGGTGGTCGAGCAGCCCGGAGAACTCGTCCAGCGAGGCGCCCGGGGTGCGGGCGGCGACGGCGGCGACGGTCTCGTCGTCGTACGGCGGCGGGGCGGCCGGCAGGCCGCGGTGGCGGTAGTCCTGGCCGTCGATCCGCATCGGGCGGAAGTGCGCGGAGAGGCCCTGGATCTCGCGCAGGAAGTCGGCGGCGGCGAACCGGCCCTCGCCGAGCTTCTCCGGCAGGGTGTTCGAGGTGGCGCAGAGCTTGACGCCGTTGTCGACCAGGCGGCCGAGCAGGGTGGAGACCAGCACCGTGTCGCCCGGGTCGTCCAGCTCGAACTCGTCGATGCAGAGAAGGCGGTGGCCGGAGAGGGTCCGGACGGCCTGCTGGAAGCCGAGCGCGCCGACCAGGTTGGTCAGCTCGACGAAGGTGCCGAACGCCTTGGGGCCGGGGGCGGCGTGCCAGAGCGAGGCCAGCAGGTGGGTCTTGCCGACGCCGTAGCCGCCGTCCAGGTAGACGCCGGCCGGGCCGGTGGGCACGGGGGCCGTACGGCGGAACCAGCTGCGCTTGGGGGCGCCGCCGTCTCCGGCGTTGAGCGTGCCGGCGAACTGCTCCAGGACCTGGACCGCCTCGTACTGGCTGGGCTGGTTCGGGTCCGGGAGGTACGTTCCGAAGCTGACGAGGGAGAAGCGCGGTGGCGGGACCATCTCGGCCACCAGGCGCTCGGCGGGGACGACGGGGCGCCGGTCGGTGAGCGCGAGGGGAGCGGTGGCCACGTCTGCGGTCGCTATCGGCTCGGTCGGCGCGTCGGGGAGTGGGGCTGCGGGCACGGTACTAGAGGGTACGCCTGCCGGCGCACCGCTCGGGCCGAGGGCCGCCGGTGGATCGCCGGGCCCCGGGCGACGAGACTGGACGGCATGCAACAGTTGATCAGTCCGCTGTCCCGGCCGTTCGCCGATCCCGCGTCGCTGGAGTCGCTCGCCGCCGTCTACGCGTACCCCGAGCAGGTGAATCACGGCCGGCCGTGGCTGCGGGCCAACATGGTGGCCGGCCTGGACGGCGGGGCGAAGCTGGCGGGCCTGTCCGAGGGGCTCTCGGGGGACGCCGACAAACGGATCTTCGGAGTGCTGCGGGCGCTGTCGGACGTGGTGCTGGTGGGCGCCGAGACGGTCCGCGCCGAGGGGTACCGGCCGGGCCGGGCCCGGGCCGACTTCGCCGCGGCGCGGGCGGCGGCCGGGCAGGCCCCGGCCCCGGTGATCGCGATCGTCAGCCGCTCGCTGGGGCTGGACCTCGCGGCGCCGCTGTTCACCGAGCCGCTGGTGCGGACGGTGGTGATCACCACCGAGGACGCGCCGGCGCGCAGCCGCCGGGCGGTGGCCGAGGTGGCCGACGTGGTGGTGGCCGGGAAGGGCTCGGTGGACCTGCCCGCCGCGGTCGCGGCGTTGGCCGAGCGGGGGTGGACGAGGCTGCTGAGCGAGGGCGGTCCGCGGCTGCTGGGGCAGCTCGCCGCCGCGGACCTGCTGGACGAGCTGTGCCTGTCGGTGGCACCGCTGATCACGGCCGGCGACGCGCCGCGCATCATCCACGATGCGGAAATGCCTGACGTGCAGCGGATGCGACTGGTCTCATTGATCGAGCAGAAAGGATTCCTCTTCACCCGCTACCTGCGTCTTCACCCGCAAGCCGCGTCACCGGCCCCCGTGACCGCCGGACAGTGATCCCGCTCTCCTTCGGGAGCTCCACCCGCGTGGCCCGCAGGGTCGCGGGGCAGCATGCGGAAAGCTTCCCGCCGGGCAGTATGGGATGCGATGCCGGGGCCCGGGGGCCGGTCACTGGAAGGGACTCACGTGTTCAAGACGGTACTGATGATCGAAAAGGCGCTCTCCGACGCCGATGTGGAGCTCGTCACCACGCTCCACAGCGACGAGAAGGTGTCCTTCGTCGTCCTGATGCAGCCGCGCGGCAAACAGGACGAGCTGCTGAGGGCGCTGGACGACGTCGCCCTCGGCCACCTCGACAAGGTGGTGCGCGAGCACGACGAGTCCGAGCACGAGCCGACGGTGGCCGGCGAATCGCTCGCCCACAGCCTGCGCCACCTGCGCCAGGCCGGCGCGGAGGCGATCGGCGAGCTGGTCGAGGAGAAGCCGCTGGACCGGCTGCGCGCGGTGGTCGAGGAGCACCGGGCCGACGAGGTCGTGGTGCTCACCTCGCCGCACTTCGTGGAGGAGTTCTTCCACCGCGACTGGGCCTCCCAGGCCCGGCACAAGGTGGGTGTCCCGGTCCTGCGACTGTTCGCCAGCGACTCCTGACCCGACCCGCCGGTGGTGCAGAATCGTCCTTGCGGCCCGTCCGCGAGGACGATTCGCCCGTTGGTCCGCCGACCGACGTACCCGCTGTACCCGCTCTGCCCCTTGTCTGCCCCCGCCCGTACGGAGCCTTGCCTTGAACGACGCCGCGCACGACCTGCACGCCCCGCACTTCATCGGTATCGGCGGCGCCGGGATGTCCGGCCTGGCGAAGATCCTCGCGGTGCGCGGCGCCAGCGTCTCCGGCAGCGACTCCAAGGAGTCCGAGACCGTCCTGGCGCTGCGCGCGCTCGGCGCCGTCGTGCACATCGGCCACGCCGCCGAGCACGTGCCGGACGGTGTCAGCAGCGTGGTGGTGTCCAGCGCCATCCGCGCGGACAACCCGGAGCTGGCCACCGCCCGCGAGCGGGGCGTCCCGGTGGTCCACCGCTCCGACGCGCTGGCCGCGCTGATGGGCGGCCGCCGGGCGCTGGCCGTGGCCGGCACCCACGGCAAGACCACCACCACCAGCATGCTCGCCGTCGCCCTCGGCGAGCTGGGCCTCGACCCCTCGTACGCGATCGGCGGCGACCTCGACGCGCCCGGCTCCAACGCCCACCACGGCACCGGCGAGATCTTCGTCGCGGAGGCCGACGAGAGCGACCGCAGCTTCCACAAGTACGCGCCCGAGGTGGCGATCGTGCTCAACGTCGAGCTCGACCACCACGCGAACTACGCCTCGATCGAGGAGATCTACGAGTCCTTCGAGACCTTCGTCGGCCGGATCGCCCCCGGCGGCACCCTGGTGGTCTCCGCCGACCACGACGGCGCCCGCGAGCTGACCTCCCGGGTGGCCGGCCGCGAGGGCCTGAACGTCGTCACCGTCGGCGCGGCCGAGGACGCCGACGTCCGCGTGCTGTCGGTGGTCGCGCACGGCATGACCAGCGAGGTCACCGTCCGGCTGGACGGCGCCGAGCTGACCTTCACCGTCTCGGTGCCCGGCCGGCACTACGCCCACAACGCGGTCGCGGCGCTGGCCGCCGGCGTCGCCCTGGGCGTGCCGGCCGCCGACCTCGCCAAGGCGCTCGGCGCCTACACCGGCGTGCGGCGGCGGCTCCAGCTCAAGGGCGAGGCGGCCGGCGTCCAGGTGATCGACTCCTACGCCCACCACCCCACCGAGATGACCGCCGACCTGGAGGCGATCCGCGAGGGCCTGGACGGCGCCGGGCGGGTGCTCGTGGTCTTCCAGCCGCACCTGTTCAGCCGCACCCAGCAGCTCGCCGAGGAGATGGGCCGGGCGCTCGCCCTGGCCGACGCCTCGGTGGTGCTGGACATCTACCCCGCCCGCGAGGACCCGATCCCCGGCGTCACCAGCGAGCTGATCATCGACGCGGCGAAGCGGGCCGGCGCCGAGGTCACCGCCGAGCACGCGTTCGACGCCGCCCCCGCCCTGCTGGCGGGCCTGACCCGCCCGGGCGACCTGCTGCTCACCATGGGTGCCGGTGACGTCACCAACCTCGGGCCGGAAATCCTCCGGCACCTCGCGAGCGTTGGCACCGACGTCCGAGACCTGCCGACCGGGAGTCTGCGATGAGCTACGAGATCGAGAAGAGCGACGCCGAGTGGCGCGCCGAGCTGAGCCCCGACGAGTACCACGTGCTCCGCGAAGCCGGCACCGAGCGCCCGTTCACGGGTGAGTACACCGACACCAAGACCGTCGGCGTCTACAGCTGCCGCGCCTGCGGGTCGGAGCTGTTCAGCTCGGAGACCAAGTTCGACAGCCACTGCGGCTGGCCGTCCTACTACGCCCCGCTCGCCGGGGACCGGGTGCAGTACATCGAGGACACCACGCTCGGCATGCGCCGGGTGGAGGTCCGCTGCGCGCGCTGCGGCGGGCACCTGGGCCACGTCTTCGAGGGCGAGGGCTACGGCACGCCGACCGACCAGCGCTACTGCATCAACAGCATCTCGCTGACGCTGCGCCCGGCCGACGGCGGCTGAGCACGGCACGCGGGCCCGGGAGCCGGTTCGGCGCCCGGGCCCGCGGCTATCCGCCGACCGGCTGGAAGCGCACCGGGAGGTGGAGCAGGGCGCGGTGGAAGGGGCCCGGGCGCCAGAGGAGGTCCTCGGCGCCGGTGCTCAGTTCGAGGTCGCTCAGCCGGCTGGTGAGCTGCTCGATCGCGGTGATCGCGATCAGCAGCGCCGGGTCCCGGGCCGGACAGGCGTGCGGGCCGGCCGCCCAGGCCAGGTGGGCGGACTCGCCGCTGCGCAGCTCGGTGCCGTCGGTGGGCGGCGCGGCCTGCGAGTTGGCGGCCCCGTAGGAGACCAGCACCAGCGAGCCGGCGGGGATCTCCCGGCCGTGGAAGGTGATGTCGTAGCGCGGGTAGTGGGCGGAGAGGTTGGCCAGCGGCGGGTCGTGCCAGAGCACCTCGTCGATCGCCTGGTAGGCCGTCATGGCGCCGCCGAACAGCGATCCCGCGTACCGGGCGTCGGTGAGCAGCCGCATCAGCGCGTTGCCGATCAGATTGGTGGTCGGCTGGTTCCCGGCGATCATGGTGAGGGTGATCTGCCGGACCACCTCGTCGTTGTCCAGCCCGGCGGGGTGGGTGAGGAACCACGAGGTGAGGTCATGCCGGGGGCGCTCGCGCCGCTCGGCGACCATGCCGGTGACCACGGAGACGAGGTCGCCGTAGGCGGCGACGGCCTTCTCGGTGGACTCCATCATGCCGGCGATGCCGGCCACCAGCCGGGCGCTGTGCTCCTCGGGGACGCCGAACCAGGTGTTGAACACGGCCACCGGCAGCTGCCGGGCGTACTCGTCGATCAGATCGGCCGAACCGGTGGCCACGAAGGCGTCGATCAGCCGGTGCGCGACCTCGGCGACCCGGCGCTGCAGCAGGTGCGGTTCGAGCAGGGCCAGGCCGTCGGTGATCACCTGGCGGTAGCGGGCGTGCACCTCGCCGTCGCTGAAGAAGGCGGTGGGGCGGTAGCCGAGCACCGGCAGGAGCGGGGAGGTCGGCGGGACGGTCTGCTGCCAGGCCCGGGAGTCCTTGGAGAAGGTGTCGGTGTCGCGCAGCAGGTCCAGCGCGGCCTGGTAGTCGGTGACCAGCAGGGCCTCCACGCCGGGTGAGATCTCCACCGGGGCGACGGCGCCGTAGCGGCGCAGCCGCTCGTAGACGAGTTGCGGGTCGGCGGCGAAGGCCGGGCCGTAGATCGGCACCGGCCGGGTGCCGGGCGCGCTGCCGGAGCCGGCGGCCGGGCCGGCGGCCGTGGGGGCCTCGTCGGTGGGGGCCTCGTCGGTGGCGGTCGCTTCGGCGGTGGCGGTCGCTTCGTCGGTGCTGGTCACGGCTGCTCCGGGGCGGCGTCGGGTGTGGCGGGCAGACCGTGCAGCACGTGCTCGGTCAGCGCGATCAGTGCGTCGAGGCTGGAACCGCGCTCACGGGCGTCGCAGAGCACCAGCGGGGTGGCGGCGTGCAGGTCCAGGTGGGCCCGGAGCACCTCGATCGGGTGCGCGGGCGCGCCCGGGAAGCAGTTGACGGCGACCGCGTAGGGCAGCCCCTGCTCCTCGACCATGTCCATGATCTCGAAGGAGTCGGCGAGCCGGCGGGTGTCGGCCAGCACCAGGGCACCGAGGGCGCCGCGGGCGATGTCCTGCCAGAGCGGGAAGAACCGGCGCTGCCCGGGGGTGCCGAACATGTAGAGCACCACCTGCCCGGGCAGCGTCAGGCGACCGAAGTCGACCGCCACCGTGGTGGTGGTCTTGCCCGGCAGACCCTCCGCGTCGTCGACGGGGGCACCGGTCTCGGTCATCGCCTCCTCGGTGTGCAGCGTGGGGATCTCCGACAGGGTGCGGATCAGCGTGGTCTTCCCGACGCCGAACGGGCCGGCGACCACCAGCTTCATCAGCGTCTGGTCCCGGTCGGGCAGGTAGCCCACCCGGTCGGTCCGGCCGGTCGGGCTACCGGAGCGTGCGGAGTCCAACGAGGAGCCTCTCGACGATGGAGCGGTCGGTCTGCTGTGCGCGGGGGATCGGGGCACGGGCCTGTAAGCAGCCCGCCTCGACCAGGTCGGCCGCGAGGAAGACGGTGGCGCTGACCGGCAGGCGCAGGTGGGCGGCGGCCTCCACCACGGTCAGTGCGCCCGGCCGCAGCAGCTCCCAGAGCCGCCGGTGTTCGTCCTCCACGTCCTGCGGCGGCTCCGCACCGGCCGCGTACAGGACGGTGAGCCGTTCGAAGCCCGCCGTGCCGGGCCTGGTCCGGCCGCCGGTGGCCAGGTAGGCGGGGACCATCCGCCTGCGGGGTACGGCGGTCATGACCGGGCGGTGGTGTCCTGCTGCCGGGCCGGGCTCGCCAGCGCGCGGCCCAGGGCGGCGACCTGCACCTGCATCTGGTAGGCCACGTTGCCGAGTTGGGCCTCCGGCGTGGTGAACACCGCGAGTGAGGTGTTCTCCCCGGCCGGGACGACGATGGCGAAGCCCAGCTCGGACTCCACCACCGTCTGTGCCAGCCGGGGCTGCTCGACGTCGGTGAAGGCGGTGGTGAACGCGCGGGCGGCGGCGTGCACGGTGGCGGTCATCGCGGCGACCCGCTCCGCCGAGGCGCGGCCGAGGCCGGCCGAGGCGCCCTCGACGAGGCCGTCACCGGTCGCGATCACCGCGTGCAGGACGCCCGGCAGCTCCAGCAGCGGGGTCAGCACCCACGAGATCTCATCGGTGGCGGTAGGGCTGGGCGTGCTCACTGCTCGGCTCCTTCGGAGGTCTGGGCGGGGTGGCGGCCGGTCCGGTCCGAGCGGCCGGCGGAGCCGGGGTGGTCGGCGGCCTCCGCTCCGGTGGCCTCGACGCGGGTAGTGCTCGTGGGGACGGCGCTCGTGGGGGCGGCGCTCGTGGAGGTGTCGCTCGTGGGGGCGGTACCCGCCGGGTCGGTGGCGGCTCCGGTGGCGGCTCCGGTGGCGGTCGGGTCCGGGGCCCCGCCGGGCGAGGTGCCCGCGGCGGCCGCCTCCGCGACGGCGGCGCGGCCGGAGCCCGTGCCCTGCTGCAGGGCGTCCCAGCAGGCGGCCGCCCGCTCGGGCGTCCGGGCGGACCGGCCGGTGGCCGCGGACCGCGCCGCGCCGTCCGCGGCACCCTCCGGCGC
>NZ_JBHWUI010000217.1:0-11801 GCF_042737525.1 Kitasatospora sp. NPDC059973
CCGGGGAACCGGGCAGCGGTTCCCCGGCCGCCGGCTCGTGGGCCGTACCGGGTGCCGGTCGCGGTCGCGACCGGGGCCCGGCGGGGCCTGGTGGGCCGGTGCGGCCCGCCCGATGCGGGTCGGGCGGGCCGACGCGGTTTCGGCCCTGACCGGGCCGGCGGCGCGTCCGGGGTGCGCCGTCCGGTCCGGCCGGGGCCGGCCGGGTGGACGGCCGGCACGGGGGGCCGACCGGCCACCCGGAGTCTTCGGGTGGTGAGGGTGGAGCGGTCCTGCGGTGGAGCGGGTGGTGCGATCCGGATGAGCGGCGGGCCCGGGGGGTGTTCGCCCGCCGCCCATCCGGAGTTCTGGGGGTTACCTCCGGGAGGAGGGGTCGGCGAGCGGGCCGGAGCGGTCGGGCTTCGGCACGACGCCCGGGAGCGTCGGCAGGGCGGTCGGCAGCGGGACCGCGCCCTTGCCGCCGGAGCCGCTCTTCCCGTCGTCGTCCTTCTTCCCGTCGTCCTTCTTCCCGTCGTCCTTCTTGGCGCCGCCATCGCCGTTGCCGCCGTTGCCGGTACCGCTGCCGGTGCCGGTCGCCGGGCGGGTCGGCGACGTGGCGCCCTGCCCGTCGTCGTCCTTGTGCCGCAGGACGTCCCCGCAGTACTCCGCCACCTTGTCCGGACCGCCGGCCGCCGCGACCAGCGCGCCGAACTGGGGGTCCGCGACCAGCAGGCGCGGGCGCTCGCCCTTGCCGGCGCGGTCGGTGTAGCCCTGGCAGAGGGCCACCAGCGCGGCCCTGGCCTGCGGGCCCCTGGCGTCCGCGGACGCCGGGGGCGAGGACGGCACGCCCGGGGACGGCGTCGCCGCCCCGGTGGACGGACCGGGGACGGACGACGCACCGCCCGCGGAGGCCGCGCCGGACGGCGCACCGGTGGGAGCGCCGGCGGTCCGGCGCGCGGACGGGCCGGCGTCCGGCGCGCCCTGGGCGGCCCCCGGGGCGGAGGTGGCGGTGAAGGGGGCCGGCAGCCCGCGCCGGAGCTCACCGGACCCACCGAGCGGGGACGGCAGATTGCCGGTGCCGGCCGCGACCGCCACCCCGCCGAGCGCGGTGGCGCCGAGCACGACGGCGACGGCCTTCGTGCTGAAGGCCCTGGCCAGCGCGGCGGTTGCCATCGATCGTCTCCGGACGGGTGCGGGTACGGCGGGTACGGCGGGGGCGGGCGCGAGACGGGCCTCCCGGAACGCGGCCAGGGCCGCCTCCTCCCCGGCGAGTTCGCCCGCCGTCGCCGGAGCGGCGGCAGCGGCCAGCACGCGGGCCACCTGCCCGGCCGGCCCGTCCTCGGGCAGGTGGGGCTCGGTGCGCCCGGGGCCGGCGTCCGCTCCGGTGAGGGAGGCGTCCCGCCCGGCCGACGGTCCGCCCACGGCACCGCCGAGCAGGTGCTCGGCCGTGTCCTGGTCGATCCGGCGGGATCGGTTGGTGCTCATCTCATGTCCTTCAGCGTCGCGGCCCGGCGTTCTGTCACACCCTGCGGAGGAATTTCTCTTCCGGCCGGTCCGACGTCCCTCGGCACGGCCTGCTGCGCCGGGATCCCCGACCCCGGTGCGAAGGGCTGCTCCAGCAGCTTGCCGAGTCGGCGCAGCCCCCGGTGCGCCGCCATCCGGACGCTGCCGGACTTCTTGCCGAGCACCCGGGCGGCGCTCTCCGCGTCCAGCTCCATCACCACCCGCAGCAGGACGGCCTCGGCCTGGTCGCGCGGCAGCCGGGAGATCAGGGCCAGCGCGTCCGCCGTGCCGACGGCGGCCAGCGCCGACCCCGCCGTATCGTCCCCGGCGGCCAGCTCGGCCAGGTACTCGAAGGGCAGGTCGGCGACCGGGCGACGACGGCGGGCGCGCAGGTGGTCCAGCGCGCGGTTGCGGGCGATGGTGGCGGCCCAGCCCCGGAAGCCGTCGCCGTCGCCGGAGAACCCGCCCAGGTCCCGGGCGATCTGCAGCCAGGCCTCGGAGGCGATGTCCTCGGCGTCCTGGACGTCCTCGGGCCGGCCGCCGACCAGCACCCGGAGGTAGCGGAGCAGTCCCGGCTGGACGCTCCGGAACAGCAGGCGGAACGCCTCCTCGTCACCGGCCTGGGCCGCCCGGACGGCCTCCGACAGGTCGACCGGTGCCGGCGCCGCACCCCCGGACGGAGGCGGTGGTGGGCCGGACGTCCGTGCCGCCGGACCGGACCGGCCGACGGGGTTGTCGGTGCCCGCTCCGGGGCGCTCTGCACTCTGCACCCGCCACATCATGCGCCATGTACGCCGCGCGCCCGACCCTCCGGGGGCTCCTGGACGCGGCCACGCGCTTCCATGGCCCCCGCTCGCGGGGCGGCCGCCCGCGCCCCCTGGCCCCCGGCGCGCCCGGAGCGGGGCGCCCGGACCGCGCGCCGACCGAGGCCGGCCGGCGCGTCGCAGGCGCGGTCGGGATCCCGCCGGGTCGGTTGGAACGGAGCCGGACCGGGCGGAGCCGGTAGGAGCCCGGTAGGGCCGTGCCGACCAAGGGCACAGGGCGCCGGGGCCCGAAGGCCCGCCGGTCGCTGCCCTTCGCCCGCGGACCGGCCGGGGCCCGCCTGCGAGCGTGGGAGGTCGGCACGGCGGTCCCGGACCGCCCCCGCCACGACCGCCCGCCCCTGTCACGCCCCGGCCGGATCCGTGCCGGCCGGGGCGGGCCCGCCTGCGCCCACACCCCCGCGCCGCGCGCCGCGCCCCGCCCGGAACGCGCCGCGCCCCGACCCGCGCGCCGTCTACGGCATCGCGATCTGGCGGGCCCGGATCGGCGAGGTGCTGCCGGTCCGCGAGGACCTCTGGTGGGAGGTGCGGCCGGGACCGCGCCGGCGGGTCGCGCTGGACGACTCGATCGCCGCCGTCGACCACTACGGCCTGCCCGAGCTGCGGCGCCGGGCCGAGCGGGACCGCGACGGCACCGGCGAGACCTATCTGGACACCGCCCGGGCTGAAGTAGGTCAACGCCGTCCTGCCGGCCGTCTCGGTGGCGCGGATCCAGCGCGCCGAGCTGGTCGACAAGGAGCTCGTCCTGACCGGCGCGTGGACCGGGGCGGACGCGGTCGCGCGGACCGGGGCGGACGCGGTCGCGCGGACCGTCCTCCAGGGCGTCGCCCGCGGGTTCCTCATCCGTCGGGGACGAGCGCTTCCGCGCGGTGCGCTGCGTGGACACGCTCGGCCGACCGCTCTGGCGCATCGACTGGACCACCGACTGAACGCGCAGGTCAACGGCGCTGTCATGGTGCGCGTCGTGACAACTGTCATGCGGATCCCGCAACGGACGACACTGCTCTGACGCAGGGTCGGCTCGGGAGACTGGAGGCACGACGCGGGCACCGGCCCGCAGGCCGAGCACCAGCCAGGGGAGAGCCCACCATGAGCCAGACCGCCGCCACCACCACCACCACCACCACCACCACCGCCAAGGCCCCGAACCCGCTGGTCGCCACGCTCCGCCCGCTCGCGCTGGACGTCGTGACCCCGCTGGCCGGCTACTACCTGCTGCACTCCGCGTTCGGGATGAGCCAGTTCGCCGCCCTCGCCTGGAGCGGCGCCGTCCCGGCCGTCCGGACGGTCGTCGGCCTGGTCCGCGAGCGGAAGGTCAACCTGTGGGCCTCGATGATGCTCGGCGTGAACGTGATCGGTCTGGCGCTCACCACCGTGACCGGCGACGCGCGGCTGATGCTCGCCAAGGACGGCGCGCTCAGCGGCTCCCTCGCACTGGCGATCCTGGTCTCCGTCTTCCTCGGCCGGCCGATGATGTCGCCGATGCTGATGCCCTTCCTGACCAAGGGCGACCGGGCCCGCTCCGCCGCCTGGCAGCGGCTGGCCGACGGCCGGGCGGCCCGCTCGCGCTCCTTCCGCCGCTACGAGCGGCTCTTCTCCGGCATCTGGGGCACCGCCCTGCTGACCGAGTGCGTGGCCCGGGTGGTCGGCGCCTTCACCCTGCCGGTCTCGACCATGGCCTGGCTGTCCACCGCCTTCCTGATCGGCGCGATCGCGGCCGGCTCGGTGCTCGGCCACCGTGCCGCCGACCCGATGGAGAAGCTGGTCCGCACCGAGGCCGCCGAGCCGACCGGCCTCTGAACCACCAACCGCCGCTCACCCCAGGCACGTTGACCCGCCTGATCCACCGCACCCGCACCACCCGTCCGACCCGCTCCACCCCGCCCGCCCCCGACGGCCCGCCGCACAGCAGAGGAACCATCGGGACGGCTCCGGAGTCCATATAACGAGGGGGTAACGGACCCCCGGCGAGGAAACGGGGATCCTGATGAGCCGGACGCACGCGCTGACCACCACCGAGGACCGCACGCTCGACTGGGACGGCTGCCTCAACGTCCGCGACCTCGGCGGCCTGCGCACCGGCGACGGCACCCGCACCGCCCACCGCGCGATCGTCCGGGCCGACAACCTCGACCGCCTCACCGCCGAGGGCTGGGACACCCTGCTCGACCACGGCATACGCACCGTCGTCGACCTGCGCAACATCGAGGAGTACCGCCCGCTCCTCCCGCTCCCCGAGGACGTCCAGCTGGTCCGCGTCCCACTGGACGAACTCGCCGGCCCCGCCTGGTGGGAGCGGTACGGACGACTGGACGGCACCCCGCTCGCCCTCCGCCCCTACCTCGACCACTGCCCGCGCGCCGCCGCCGAACTGGTCGCCACCGTGGCGGGCGCCCGGCCCGGCGGGCTGGTCGTGCACTGCGGCGCCGGCCGTGACCGCACCGGCCTCGCCGCCCTGCTGCTGCTCGCCCTCGCGGGCGTCGAGCCGTCCGAGATCGTCGCCGACTACCTGCTCAGCGCGGCCAACGTCCGTCCGCTGTACGGCATGCTCGGCCTGCCGGACCAGTACCGCCGGATCGACACGGTGCTCGCCGAGGCCGGCACCACCGCCGAGGCCGCCCTCCACGCCACCCTGGACGGCTTCGACCCGGCCCGCTACCTGCTCGCCGCCGGCGTCGACCCGGCGGACCTCGCCGCCGTCCGCTCCCGCCTGCTCGACTCCCGCCCCGACCGCGTGATCTGACGCTCCGTCCGCCCCGCCCGCTCCGCTACCAGAGCCGGTCGATCTCACCCGGGTGGAGGGCGATCCGGCTGCCCGGGAAGTCCGCCCGGTGCCGGCGGGCGCGCTCCGTGAAGAAGCCCGCCATGGTCACCTTGTCGAAGCCCTCCCGGTCGCTGGGGAACGGCAGTTCGGGCGTCCCGCCGACCAGCACCGCGCCCGGCAGCAACTCCCAGCCGGCCCCTTCGTAGAAGTGCCGGAGCACCCGGTCGCAGGTGAAGAGCCCGAGGTCCGCGCCGCCCTCCTCGACGAGGGCGCGGGCGGCCGCGACCAGCCGGCGCCCGTACCCGCGGCCGCGCTCCACCCGGTCGGTGACCACGGCGCTCAGCCCGCACGCCGCGTACGTCCGCCCGGCGTGCTCCAGCCGTTTGGAGAGCACGTCCAGCGCGGCGACCACCCGGCCGCCGTCCAGCAGCAGCATCGACACCGGGCGCAGCGCCGGGTCGTGCACCGGAGCGGTGGACGGCGCCGGCGGCCCTGGCCAGGCCTGCTCCTGCAACCCGGCCACCTGGAGCTTGAGTTCGTCCGGCACGGCGGTCTCCGGAAGCGTGACTATGCGCATGCCCCTCCCAGGGTCGTCGCCGCCGCCCGGTCTGGCAGACTCCGGGCGTGATCCTCCGAACCGCGACCCGCCAGGACCTGCCCGCCGTCATCGCGCTGCTCACCGACGAGGACGAGGTGACCGACCCCGCCACCGTGCAGGTCGACGAAGCCTACGCCCGCGCGTTCGCCGCGGTGGACACGGACGCCCGCAACGAGTTGCTGGTGCTCGACGAGGGCGACGGGACGGTGCTCGGCTGCCTCCAGCTCACCTACATCCCCGGTCTCGGGCGCCGCGGCGAGGAGCGCGCCCTGATCGAGGCCGTCCGGGTGCGCGCGGACCGCCGGGGCGGCGGCCTCGGGCGGGACCTGCTGACCCGGGCCGTCGAGCGGGCGCGCGGGCGCGGCTGCACGCTGGTCCAGCTCACCAGCCACAAGCGCCGCACCGAGGCGCACCGCTTCTACGCCTCGCTCGGCTTCGCGCGCAGCCACGACGGGTTCAAGCTGCCCCTCTGAACGCGCGGGGCGGGCAGGAGCGCGCGGGGCGGGCGCGGTCGCCGCGGACTTGCCCCGGACGCGCGGGCCGGGTGCGGTAAATCGTTCGCGCCCGTTCGCGACCGCCGGACATACTCGCGCCATGGTGCACTTCTCAGACTTCGACACCCGCAACTACCCGACCGTGGACGTCCGTACGGGCTACGCCCAGTGGGTGGAGACGTACGAGAGAACGGTCGAGGACGCCATGGACCTCGCGGTGCTGGAGCGGCTCGCGACCCCCGACTGGGTGGAGGTGACCCGCGCGGCCGACCTCGGCTGCGGCACCGGCCGCACCGGCGCCTGGCTGCGCGGGAAGGCCGCCGACGGCCTGGTCCTGGACGGCGTGGACCTCACCCCCGAGATGCTGGCGGTCGCCAAGGGCAAGGCCGTCCACGACACCCTGACCGAGGCCGACGTCGCCGCCACCGGACTGCCCGGCGGCGGCTACGACCTGGTGATCTCCTCGCTGATCGACGAGCACCTGGCCGACCTCGGCCCGCTCTACCGGGAGGCCTTCCGGCTGGCCCGCCCGGGCGGGCGCTGCGTCCTGGTCGGTCTGCACCCGTACTTCATCATGGCGGCCGGCATGCCGACCCACTTCACGAGCGCCGCCGGTGCCGACGTCGCCATCACCACCCACGTCCACCTGGTCTCCGACCACCTGAGCGCCGGACTGGCGGCCGGCTGGCGGCTGGCCGAGATGGCCGAGGCGGTGGTCGACGACGCGTGGATCGCCCTGAAGCCCAAGTGGGAGAAGTACCGCAGCCACCCGGTCTCGGCCGCGTACGTCTGGGAGAAGACCGGCTGAGCGGGGCCGATCCGGGCCAACTCGCTCAATCGTCAACCGATGGTTGACGACCTCCGGGTCGACAACCTACGGTTGACGCATGGAGAATCCCGTTGTTCCCAAGACCACACCGATGCGCCTCGACGACCTGATCGACGCGATCAAGAAGGTCCACTCCGACGCGCTGGACCAGCTCTCCGACGCGGTCATCGCCGCCGACGCCCTCGGTGAGCTGGCCGACCACCTCATCGGCCACTTCGTCGACCAGGCCCGCCGCTCCGGCGCGTCCTGGACCGACATCGGCCGCAGCATGGGCGTCAGCAAGCAGGCCGCCCAGAAGCGGTTCGTCCCCAAGGACCCGGGCGCGCCCTCGGACCTCGACCCGAGCCAGGGCTTCAGCCGCTTCACCCCCCGGGCCCGGCACGTCGTGATGGCCTCCCAGGAGGAGGCCCGGACGGCGGGCAACGCCGAGATCGGCACCGTGCACCTGCTGCTCGGCCTGCTGGTCGAGCCGGAGGGCCTGGCGGTCAAGGCGCTGGCCGCCCAGGGCGTCACCCCGGCAGCCGTCCGGGAGGCCTCCACCGCCGCCCTGCCGGCCGCCGTCGAGGAGGTGCCCGGGCTCATCCCCTACGACACCGAGGGCAAGAAGGTGCTGGAGCTGACCTTCCGGGAGGCGCTCAAGCTGGGCCACAACTACGTCGGCACGGAGCACATCCTGCTGGCGCTGCTGGAGCAGGCCGACGGCACCGGACCGCTGGCCGACCTCGGCGTGGACAAGGCCGAGGTCGAGAACTTCACCTCGGAGGCCGTCACGGCCCTCATCGCGGCGACCACCGGCTCGCCGGAGTGACCCGCCCGTCGGGGGCTCCGGCCCGCCGGGGCCCCCGACCGCTCAGAAGCCGGAGACGGGCGTGGAGATGATCCGCACCCGCCCGTCGGCGGCCGCCTCCATCGCCGCCCGAAGGCGCAACGAACGGGCCGGACCGAGGAGTTCGAGCGCCTCCTGATCGGTCGCCCAGCGGTGGTCGTCCAGTTCGCCGGCCGGGACGGTCACGGGGGTGCCGTCCGGGACGGTGCCGAAGTCGAACAGGAAGTGCTCGGCCGGGTGGTCGAGTTCGTCGGAGGGGTGGGTCCAGGAAATGACCAGCAGCTCGCCGGCCGGGCGGACCAGCCCGGTCTCCTCGGTCAGCTCCCGCTCGGCGCACGCGACCGGACCCTCGCCGCGGTCGATCGTGCCGCCCGGGAACTGCCAGTGCTCCCGGTACCCGGCCTTCACGATCAGGATCCGGCCGGACTCGTCCCGCAGCACGCAGCCGGCGGCCGCGTAGATCCGCGGCAGCGACGCCAGCCACTCTTCGCGGGACTTCAAGGGCTCAGCCGACACAGCGGGCCTCCTACGGCGCGGGGATCACTGCGCCCCACTCTGCCACTCCCCCCACGCCCCGTGCCCGGCCGGTCAGGACCCGTCCAGGAGGTACTCGACCAGGCGGTCGAAGCTGGAGTTGAGGCCGGCCCGCGCCTCGGGACCGCAGTAGAAGTCCGGCGCGTCGGTCTGGTGCAGGACGGCCTCCGTCCGGCCGTCGCCGAGGTCCTTGAGGGTGAGGCTGGAGCGCAGCCCGACGCCCTCCTCCTGGAAGGCCAGCAGCTCTGCGGGCCGGATGTCGGTGATCTCGCCCCGCAGCGGGTAGCGGTCCCCGGTCGCGTCGATGACCATGGTGCTGTCGTAGCGCCCGCCGACCTTCAGCTCGATGGTCACGGTGTCCAGCGGGACGTGGGTGCCGACCGGGCCCCAGAAGCGGACGAACCGCTCCGGCTCGGTGTACGCCCGGAAGACGACCGCCGGGGTGGCGGGCAGCTCGCGGGTGATGGTCAGCTCGCCGAGGTTCTCGCTCATGGTGTGTCCTCCGTGGTCGTGGTCGTGGTGCGGTGCGGGGCTTCCGCGGTGCGGGGCTTCCGCGTGCGGGGCTTCCGCGGTGCGTCGCTTTCACAGGGGTAGACCGGGGCCGGCCGCGGAACTCATCGCTCCACCGGAGACTTTTCCGAACTTTTCCGAACTTCTCCGAGAGACTCCGCCACCTGCTCCAGGAACCTCGCCGCAGGCCGATGAGCCGGGACCGCCCGCACGGTCTGCCCTGCATGGACACTCGCCCGAACAGCCCTCACCGCACCCACCGCGAACCCCCCACCCGCCCGACGCTGACCTGCGACGTCGGCGCCGTCACCACCCCCGACCTGGCGGTGGTCGACGCCCTCGCCCGGCTCAGGCTCGCCGCCGGGCGCCACGGTGTGCGGGTGGTACTGCTGAACGCGAGCGGCCCCCTGCGGGAGCTGCTCGCGTTCAGCGGCCTGGCCGGCGCCCTGCCGGTCGCCGGGGCGCTACCCGTCCAGCCGGGGCGGGAGACCGAAGAGCGGGAAGAGCGTGTCGGTGTCCAGGAAGTTGGTGAGACCGGTGATCCGGCCCGCTGACACCTCCAGCACGATCAGCGCCCACGGCTCGTGCCCGCCCGCCGGGCTCGGCCGGTACTGGCCGAACGCCGGACTGCCGTTGGCCTCCACCGGAACGAGCCGCGAACCCCGGCACCCGTGGCCGGGGCCCAGCATCCACTCGCGGATGTCGGCGTGCCCGGTCAGCCACAGCTCGTACGGCGGCATGTTGAGCGTGACGTCCTCGTGCAGCAGCGCGGCCAGCCCGTCCATGTCGTACGCCTCGAAGGCGCTGACGTAGCGGGCCAGCAGCGCGCGGTGGTCGTCGTCCAGCGCGGGCGCCGGACGGGCGGCCGAGGCGTCCGCCGCGAGCACCGCCCGGGCCCGCTGGAGCGCGCTGTTGACCGAGGCGACGGTGACCCCGAGCAGCTCGGCGACCTCGGCCGCCTTCCAGCCCAGCACCTCCCGCAGGATCAGCACCGCCCGCTGCCGGGGCGCGAGCCGCTGCAGCACCGACACGAACGCCAGCCGCACGGAGTCGCGCTGGGCGGCCACCTCGGCCGGGTCCCCCGTCTCGGGCAGGATCCGGCCGTCCGGCGCCGGCCCGATCCACGTCACCTCGGGCAGTTGCGCCTCGGTGGCGGTGGCCACGGTGGACGGCCCGGTGAGGTCCATCGGACGGGCCCGGCCGTTGCGGCCGTTCAGCGCGTCCAGGCAGACGTTGGTGGCGATCCGGTACAGCCAGGAGCGCAGCGCGGACCGGCCTTCGAAGCCCCGGTGGCCGCGCCAGGCGCGGACCATCGTCTCCTGCACCGCGTCCTCGGCCTCGAAGACCGAGCCGAGCATGCGGTAGCAGTAGCCGGTCAGCTCCGTCCGGTACCGCTCCAGCTGGAGCTCGACCGGCTCGACCGGCTCGTCCGTCATCAGGTCGGCCATCGCGCGCCCCCGTGTCCTCGCCTCGCCAGAGATCACGGTGAACGTACCGCAGGGGACTGACAACCCGGGCCGCCCCCTTCCGGTCACCCCGCCTTCGGGTACTCCTGGGCCGAGTCGAAGGAGGTGGTCACGATCTGCCAGACCTTCGGGAACTCCGCACCGGACAGACCGGTCGGGTTGATCGAGTAGACCACCTTGCGGCCGAGGTCCTTGGTGGCGAACACCCCGCTGGTGTACCCGGGCCGGGAGCCGGTCTTGCCCCAGACCTGGACGCCGTTGGGCAGGGTGGCGCTCATCAGGCCCTTGCTGAAGCAGGCGTGACCGGCGGTCGGACCGATCTCGCAGTTCTTGTTCCGGTGGTTGGGCACGTCCGGCACGTCGAACAGCTCGGCCTGCTGGGCGGGCGGCAGCAGCCGGCCGCGCAGCAGCGCCGTCATGAAGCGGTCCAGGTCGGCGGCCGAGGAGACCATGCCGCCCTCCGCCCACGGCCAGGGGCTCTGCTCGGTCACGTCCACCCGCTGCCGGACGCCGTCCGGGCCGGTGACGTCCACCCACGCGGGAGCGTGCGGGGCGGGCAGCGCGAGGTCGTCGCGGTCCGGGACGACGGTGTCGCGCAGGCCCAGCGGCCGGACGATCCTGGTCTGCACCTCGCGGGCGAAGGTCCGGCCGGTGACCTTCTCGACCAGCATCCCGGCGATGAAGGTGTTGATGCCGTTGTACTGCTGCGCGGTGCCCGGCGCGAAGCCCATCGGCTGCGCGACGGCGTCCGCGACCACCTGGGCGGGCGTCCAGGAGTCGGCCTTGTGCGCGGCGAACCAGCTCTCCGTGCCGTCCCCCGAGGTCAGACCGCCGCCGCCCGGCAGCCCGCTGGTGTGGTCGAGCAACTGGCCCACGGTGACCGGCGGGTAGGAGGCCGGCAGCAGCCCCGGCAGGTAGTGCTGGACGGTGCCGTCCAGGTCGATCCGCCGCTCGGCGGCGAGCTGGAGCACCACGGTGGCGGTGAAGACCTTGGAGATGCTGCCGATCCGGAAGCGGGCGTCCGCCGACACCCCGGTCCCCGCCGTGCCGGACCACTGGCCGCCCCGGCCGCCGACCCGGACCAGCGCGCCGGTGACGCCCCCGGTCGGCAGGTCGGCGAGCGTCCGCGCCAGTGCCGCGCCGTCCGGCGGCCCGGCCAGACGGACTGCGGCGGCCGAACTCGCGCTGTCCGTCGGACGGTCGGCCGCCAGGGCGGGCGTCGCGATGCCCGCGACGGCGGCCACCAGCAGCGCGCCGGAGACGGCGAGGGTGTTCCAACGGCGGTCGCGTACGGGGGTCTTCATCGGCTTGCGCTCCAAGTGCGGCTCGTCCGGCGGGTGGCGCTCTCCCAGCGGGTGGCGGTCCACCCGGGAACGAGTCTTCGGGAGCGCGGCGCACCGGCCATCCGGGACGGGCCCCCAGCTGCCCCGGAGGCGACCCCGAGACGGTTCGGGGACGCTCCCGGGCACACGTCAGGGGG
>NZ_JBHWUI010000218.1:0-11535 GCF_042737525.1 Kitasatospora sp. NPDC059973
CCCGGGCCGGCCGGCTCCCCCTGGCGGGGGAGGCGGATCGTGTGGTGGGAGGAGGCACCGGCGCTCCCGCCCGCGGGAGGGTGGGGGGCATGACCACAACGATCTCCGCCGGCGGGGTCGCCCTGGCCGGGCAGGCGGTGCCGGACCCCCCGGGCACCGGGACCGCTGACGTAGAGTCGGCCGGGTGATCACGGGGGTGGGCGCGGGCGGCACCGCGCGGCGGATCGGCGGTGCGCTGCTGGGCCGGCGGGCCCGGCTGCGCTGGGTGCACCTGGTGCTCGGCGGCGCCCTGCTGATGCCGTACTGGATGCTCTCGACCGTCCTGCTCGGGGCGCTCGACCCGGCGCACGGCTCCGTGGTCCAGGTCCTCCTCTACTTCGCCGCGCTCGCCCTCTCGCTGCCGATGGCCGCCGTCACCGCCCTGGTGCCGACGGTCCGGTCGCTGGAGGGGGCGGCGGCACGGGCGCTCTGCGCGCCGGAGCGGGCCGAGGAGGTCTCCGCCGGGCCGGCCAGGTCCTGGGCCGCCAGGCGCCGGAGCGCCGCCTGGTACGTGCTGCACGTGCTGTTCGGCGGGATCGTCAGCGGGATGACGCTGGCCGGGACGCCGTTCGCGGTGGTGCTGGTGATCACTCCGCTCGGCGGGCCGGCGGTGGACGACGTGGTGCGCTTCTGGCAGGACCGCGGGTTCCCGGCCTGGCTGCCCGGACCGCTGCTCGGCCTCGCGCTCCTGCTGCTGATCCTCGCCACCAGCGCCGGCTGCGGCGCCCTGCTGGCCCGGTGGGCGCCGGTGCTGCTCGGCCCGACCCCGGAGGAGCGGCTGGCCGCCGCCGAACGGCGGGCCGCCGTCCTCGCCCAGCGCAACCGGCTCGCCCGCGAGCTGCACGACTCGGTCGGCCACGCGCTCGGCGCGGTCGGCATCCAGGCCTCGGCGGCGGCCCGGGTGCTGCGGACCGACCCGGACTTCGCCGCCGAGGCACTGCGGGCGATCGCCGAGACCGCGCGGGCGGCCGTCGCCGAGCTGGACGCGGTGCTCGGGCTGCTCCGCGAGGAGGACCGGGCGGACGCGGAGTCCGCCGGACCGACCCTGGCGGGGCTGGACGACCTGCTGCGCCAGCTCGCCCGCACCGGCGTCGAGGTCGACGCCGAGCTGGCCCCCGGGCTGCACCGGCTGCCGGCCGCCGTCTCCCGCGAGGCCTACCGGATCGTCCAGGAGGGTCTGACCAATGTGCTGCGGCACGCCGGGCCGGCGCCCGCCGGGCTCCGGGTCGGCCTGGCGGCGGACCGGCTGGAGATCGAACTGACCAATCCGCTGGGCGAGGCCCGGCCCAGCCGCCCCGGCGGCGGCCGGGGGCTGCGCGGGATCGGCGAGCGGACGGCGGTGCTGCGCGGCGGCTGCGCCGCCGGACCGACGGACGACGGGACGACCTGGCGGCTGACCGCCTGGCTACCGCTGGAGGGAGCACGATGAACGACCCGACCGGAACCGTCCGGGTGGTGATCGCGGACGACGAACGGCTGGTGCGGACCGGCCTGCGGGTGGTGATCGACGCGGAGCCGGACCTCACCGTGGTCGGCGAGGCGGCGGACGGCGCCGCGGTCGTCCCGCTGGTGCGCGAGCTGCGCCCGGACGTGGTGCTGATGGACGTCCGGATGCCCGGCATCGACGGCATCCGGGCCACCGAGCAGCTGGTCGGCGGGATGGCCGAGCCGCCCCGGATCCTGGTGGTCACCACCTTCGAGCACGACGACCACGTGTACGACGCGCTGCGGGCCGGCGCCGCCGGGTTCCTGCTGAAGCGGGCCAGCGCGGACGAGATGGTGCAGGCGGTGCGGCTGGTCGCGCGCGGGGACTCGCTGCTCTACCCGGCCGCCGTGCGCGAACTCGCGCTGCGCCAGCGGCCGGCGGGGCGGTCGGCGGCCGCGTCGGGGCACGGGCCGATCGGGCGGCTCACCGAGCGGGAGGGGCAGGTCCTGCGGCTGATGGCCGCCGGGCTCAGCAACGGCGAGATCGCCGGGCGGCTGGTGCTCAGCCCGGAGACGGTCAAGACGCACGTCGGCAGCGTGCTGGCCAAGCTCGGCGCCCGCGACCGCACCCAGGCGGTGATCGCCGCGTACGAGTCGGGCTTCGTCCTGCCGGGGTGACGGCGGGACAAGGGAGCGGCCGGGTGGCGGGGGACGAGGGAGCGGCCGGGTGACGGCGGGACGAGGGAGCGGCCGGGGCCGGGGGCCTGCCACCTGCGGTGACGTTTCTTCCGTCCCGGCCCTACCAGCGAGTAGAGTGCGTCGATCCCCCCTCTTCCACCCGATACCTCCCGTATCGCCTGAAACGAACTGGTGACCGCATGTCAGTCCGGACCAGCCCCGCGCTCTGGTGGCGCATGGGCATCGTGCTCTCGGCGGGCCTCGGCCTGACCCTCCAGACCGCCCCGCTGGTCTACTTCACCATCCAGAGCAACGTGATCGTGCTCGGCTACTTCATCGGCGCGGTCTACTGGATGGTCAAGCGCGGCACGGTGGACGCGCCCGCCCCCCGGCTGCGCGGGGCGGCCACGCTCTACATCCTGATCACCGGGCTGGTCTCGCACATCCTGCTGGAGCACGGCGCCAACCCGCTGCCCGGGCTCTTCGACGGGCCGGACAAGCTGCAGCACTGGTCGTCCTTCTTCCTGCACTACGTCACGCCGGTGATGGTGATCATCGACTGGCTGACGCTGAAGCCGCGCAACGCCTCCGCCTGGCGCGACATCCCGCTCTGGCTGGCCTTCCCGCTCGGCTACGCGGCGATCGTGCTCGCCCGCAACGGGCTGTTCTCCAACTACCCGCTGCCGTACCCGTACTTCTTCTTCGACCCGACGACCAAGGGCTACGGCTACGTCTGGGGCCAGATCGCGCTGCTGACCGTCGAGTTCGTCGTCCTCGCGGCCACGGTGGTCGGCCTGGACCGGCTCGGCACGCTGGTCGCCCGCAAGCTGCGGCCCGCGACCGAGCCCACCGGGGCCTGAACCGGCCCACCAAAGCCTGAACCGGGGCGTGAAGCGGCGCCGGCGCCGGCCGCCCGGGCCGACCCCGCCATCGGGGCCCGACCCGGTGGGCCGGGCCCCGGCGCCGGCCGGCTACCGCGGGCCCACCGGCCGCAGTTCGCCGTCCAGCTCCAGCCAGCGGGTGATCCCGAGGCCGCGCAGGAACGGCAGGTCGTGGCTGGCGACGAGCAGCGCCCCCTGGTAGGACGCGAGCGCCTGGGTCAGCTGGCGGACACTGGCCAGGTCGAGGTTGTTGGTCGGCTCGTCGAGCAGCAGCAGCTGCGGCGGCGGATCGGCCAGCAACAGCGCGGCCAGCGTGGCCCGGAACCGCTCGCCGCCGGAGAGGGTGGCGGCGGGCTGGTCGGCCCGGCCGCCGCGGAACAGGAAGCGGGCCAGCCTGGCCCGGATCGCGTTGTCCCCCGCGGCCGGGGCGAACTGCTTGACGTTCCCCACGACGCTCAGCCCGTCGTCCAGCACGTCCAGCCGCTGCGGCAGGTGGCGCAGCGGCACCGGGGTGATGATCTCCCCCTCCAGCGGGGCGAGTTCGCCCGCGATGGTGCGCAGCAGGGTGGACTTGCCGGCGCCGTTGCGGCCGATCAGGGCGATCCGCTCGGGTCCGCGCAGGTCGAGGTCGGCGGTGGTGCCGTACGGCAGCCGGACCTTCTGCAGGGTGAGCACCGTGCGCCCGGCCGGCACGGCGGTGCGGGGCAGGTCGATCCGGATCTCGGCGTCGTCGCGGACCGCCTCCTCGGCGGCGGTGAGCCGCTGCTTGGCCTCCTCCAGTCGCTCGGTGTGCATGCCCTGGAGCCGCCCGGCGGTCTCCTGGCCCTGGCGCTTCAGCTTGCCCGCGAAGATGTGCGGGTCGTTGCGGGTGACCGAGCGCTTCCTGCCGTAGCTGGCGCTGCGGTCCAGCTTGGCACGGGCGTCGACCAAGTCCCGCTTCTGGCGCTGGACATCGGCCTCGGCGTTGCGCAGCAGCCGCTCCGCCGTCTCCTGCTGCGCGGCGACCGTCCGCTCGTAGTCGGCGAAGTTGCCGCCGTACCAGGTGACCTGGCCGTCCCTGAGGTCGGCGATCTGGTCCACGTGCTGGAGCAGCTCGCGGTCGTGGCTGACGATCACCATCACCCCGCTCCAGCCGGCCACCGTCTCGTAGAGCCGCTCGCGGGCGGACCGGTCGAGGTTGTTGGTCGGCTCGTCGAGCAGCAGGACGTCCGGCCGGCGCACCAGCAGGGCGGCCAGCCGCAGCAGCACGGCCTCGCCGCCGGAGAGTTCGCCGGTGGTGCGGTCGAGGCCGAGCCGGTCCAGACCGAGCCGGTCGAGGGTGGCGCGGGCGCGCTCCTCGACGTCCCAGTCGTCGCCGACGGCGTCGAAGTGGCGCTGGTCGGTGTCGCCGGACTCGATGGCGTGCAGCGCCTCCCGGGTGGCCCGGATGCCGAGCGCCTCGTCGACCCTCAGCCCGGTGTCGAGGGTGAGGCCCTGCGGCAGGTAGCCGAGCTCGCCGCCGACCCTGACGGCGCCGGCGGTGGGGGTGAGTTCGCCCGCGACGAGGCGCAGCAGGGTGGACTTCCCCGCGCCGTTGAGGCCGATCAGGCCCGTCCGGCCGGGGCCGACGGCGATGTGGAAGCCGTCGAGCACGGTCGTGCCGTCGGGCCACTCGAAGCCGAGGTCGGTGCAGAGGACAGCGGTACTGGGTGATGCCATGGGGAGGCCTCCCGGGTGGTTGCAGACGGTCTGGGGAGCAACACGGGAGACACCGCGGGCGGCGCGTGGAGGGGCCCGGAGCGTGGCGGGGCCGGGCGGGCAGCGAGGACCGTCGAAGATCGGACGGAGGGATGCCGGGCCGGCTCACCACTGAGGTCGCGCACTCGCACACGCACACACCGCGGGCAGCAGGGCTGCGGGGCGGCGGGGGGCGGTGTCTCGGGACCTCAGTAGAGCAACGGCCTTCTCCTGTTCTGGCGGGTGGCACGAACCACGGTACGGAGGCTCCCGGGGCCCGGCAAGCGATTAATTCCGTGCGGATCACGTGCTGATCCCGTGACAGCTCCGCCCCGGTCCGACCCTCGGGCGGGGGCGCCGCCGCCCGCATGGCAGACTCCTCCCCTGCCATGCCTGCGGCTCGGGCGGCATGGCACGCATCCACAGGGGGAACTGAACTCATGTCACCGATATCCCGGACCACGCGTGCTGCGCTGGGCGCCTCCGTCGTCGCGCTGACGATGGTGGTCGCGACCGCGTGCGGTCCGGACAACAGCGACGCCACCGGGGCCCAGACCGCGGCGCCGACCGCCGCCGCGACCACCGGGGCCGGCACCGGCACACCGGGCGCCGCCCCGGTCAAGCTGCCCACCCTCGACGAGCTGAAGAAGTGGAAGTTCGAGGACTGGGACAAGTGGGCCCAGCAGAACGTGATCACCCCGGCCGTGCAGGGCTTCTGGGACCTCCAGAAGATCCTCAAGGCCAAGCCGTACAAGCCCGGGCCGGCCAAGGAGCCCAGCGGCCAGCCGACCGCGGCGCAGCCCACGGCCCAGCCCACCGGCGCGACGCCGAGCCAGCCGGGCTCCCAGCCGCCGGCGGACAACGGCAACGACCCGCTGCCGAAGGTCGTCCAGGAGAAGCCCGTCCCGCACCCGTACGCGAAGAACTTCCACGTGAACGGCAAGCTGTTCTTCCAGGACGGCGCGCAGGAGTACGTCTGCTCCGGCACCGTGATCTCCGACCCGGCCAACCCCGGCAAGAGCAACCTGGTGTGGACCGCCAGCCACTGCCTGCACGGCGGCAAGGGCGGCAAGTCGCACACCAACATCACCTTCGCCCCGGCCTTCAACAGCACCGGCGTGCTGAGCGGCGGGAAGCAGGCGCCGCTGGCGCAGGCCGAGCCGTACGGCGAGTGGGGCGCGGTGGCCGGCATCGTCTCCCCGACCTGGGCGGACGAGGCCGACCCGGAGTACGGCGGCCCGTGGAGCCAGTACGACTTCGGCATCATCCGGGTGGCCAACCCGGACGGCAGCAAGAAGTCGCTGGAGGAGGTCGTCGGCGGCTCCGTGCCGGTCTGGTTCAACGCCCCGCGCGACCAGGTCTCCGCCGTGAGCAGCTACGGCTTCCCGGCCGGCAAGCCCTTCGACGGCATGGAGCTGGAGCACTGCGACAGCGGCAAGCCGGTCCGCCACACGATCGACCCGAGCCGCCCGGCGATGCTGACCATCGGCTGCAACGGCACCGGCGGCGACAGCGGCGGCGGCTGGTTCGCGACCAAGGACGGCAAGCAGGTGCTGGTCTCGGACACCTCCATCGGGGGCAACGACAACACCTGGGAGGCCGGCCCCTACCTGGACGACGTCGCCCAGCACGCGCTGGAGTACATCTCCAAGAAGACGAAGTGACCTGAGTCACCTCCGGCAGCACGTCCGACCCCGGGGCCCGCGGCCTTTCCCGCCGCGGGCCCCGGCGCGCTCCCCCGCTCTCCTAGAATCGGAGACATCATGAGCGCCACACTCGTAGTCAAGGACCTCGTCGCCGGCCACGGCGACCGCACCCTCTTCTCCGGCCTGGACCTGGTCGTCGCCCCCGGTGACGTGATCGGGCTGGTCGGCGTGAACGGCGCCGGCAAGTCGACGCTGCTGCGGCTGCTGGCCGGGCTGGACACCCCCGAGGGCGGCTCGCTGCGGCTCAGCCCGGCGGGCGCGAACATCGGCCACCTGCCGCAGGAGCCGGAGCGGCGCGAGGGCGAGTCGGTCCGGGACTTCCTGGCCCGGCGCACCGGCGTGGCGGCCGCCCAGGCGGCCCTGGACCTGGCCACCGAGGGCCTGGTCGAGAGCCGCCCCGGCGCCGACGACGACTACGCGGCCAGCCTGGACCGCTGGCTGGACCTCGGCGGCGCCGATCTGGAGGAGCGGGCCGAGGAGGTCGCCGGCTCGCTCGGGCTGACGGTCTCGCTGGACCTGCCGATGACCGCGCTCTCCGGCGGCCAGGCCGCCCGGGCCGGCCTCGCCTCGCTGCTGCTCTCCCGCTACGACGTCTTCCTGCTCGACGAGCCCACCAACGACCTCGACCTGGACGGCCTGGAGCGCCTGGAGTCCTTCGTCAAGGGCCTGCGCGCGGGCACCGTGGTGATCAGCCACGACCGCGAGTTCCTGGCCCGGACGGTCACCCGGGTGCTGGAGCTGGACCTCGCCCAGCAGCAGGTCAACCTGTACGGCGGCGGCTACGAGGCGTACCTGGAGGAGCGCGCGGTGGCCCGCCGGCACGCCCGCGAGGAGTACGACGAGTACGCCGACACCAAGGCCGGCCTGGAGGCCCGGGCGCGGATGCAGCGCGGCTGGATGGAGCACGGGGTGCGCAACGCGCGCCGCAAGGCCGGCGACAACGACAAGATGGGCCGCGCGATGCGGACCGAGTCGACCGAGAAGCAGGCCTCCAAGGCCCGGCAGACCCAGCGGATGATCGAGCGGCTCGACGTGGTCGAGGAGCCCCGCAAGGAGTGGGAGCTGCGGATGGAGATCGCCACCGCGCCGCGTTCCGGCGCCGTGGTCGCCACCCTGCGGGGGGCCACCGTCCGGCGTGGCGACTTCGCCCTGGGACCGGTGGACCTGCAGATCGACTGGGCCGACCGGGTCGCGATCACCGGTGCCAACGGCGCGGGCAAGTCCACCCTGCTGGCCGCGCTGCTCGGCCGGCTCGAACTCGACGGCGGCGACGCCGCGCTGGGCTCGGGCGTGGTCGTCGGCGAGGTGGACCAGGCCCGCGGCCTGTTCCTGGGCGGGGAGCCGCTCTCGGACGCGTTCGCCGCCGCCGTACCGGAGTTGAGCCCGGAGGAGGTGCGCACCCTGCTGGCCAAGTTCGGCCTGAAGGCGGCGCACGTGCTGCGGCCGGCCGACACCCTCTCCCCCGGCGAGCGCACCCGGGCGGCCCTGGCGCTGCTCCAGGCCCGCGGCGTGAACCTGCTGGTGCTGGACGAGCCCACCAACCACCTGGACCTGGTCGCCATCGAGCAGTTGGAGTCCGCGCTGGCCTCGTACACCGGCACGCTGCTGCTGGTCACCCACGACCGGCGGATGCTGGACACGGTGCAGGTCAACCGGCGGATCGAGGTCCGCGGCGGGCGCGTCCACGAGAGCTGAGTGGTCTGGTCCACTCGTACGATCGGGCGGTCCGGGACTCTTCCCGGACCGCCCGTCATGTGCTGTGCTGTCGGCCATGGTTGACAGTGCAGTGGCAGGGACGCCCGCCTACCCGACCGTCCCGCTGATCCCGATGACGGTGCCCGCCCACGAGGCAGAGGCACGCAGCAGGTCCTTCCACGACGTGATGGCGCGGCGCCGGACCGTCCGCGACTACGCGACCCGCCCGATCCCGGACGGCGTCGTCGAATGGGCGATCCGCACCGCGAACACCGCGCCCAGCGGCGCGCACGTCCAGCCCTGGCGGTTCGTGGTGATCACCGATCCGGAGCGCAAGCGGCGGCTGCGCGAGGCCGCCGAGGCCGAGGAGCGCGAGTTCTACGCGCACCGGGCCTCCGAGGAGTGGCTGGCCGCGCTGGCCCCGATCGGCACCGACTGGCGGAAGCCGTTCCTGGAGGACGCGCCCGCCGTGATCGTCGTCTTCGAGGTGCACAAGGGCCCGCGGTCGCCGCGCCCCTACTACACCAAGGAGTCCGTCGGCATCGCCGTCGGACTGCTGCTCGCCACCCTGCACCAGGCGGGCCTGGCCACGCTCACCCACACCCCGAGCCCGATGAAGTTCCTCAACGAGGTGTGCGAACGGCCGGCCGAGGAGCGGGCCGCCTACGTCATCCCGGTGGGCTATCCGGCGGAGGGGGCGCGCGTCCCCGACCTGCGGCGCAAGGAGCTCGACGACGTGCTGACACGCCTCTGACGCGCCCGGGGGCGGCGCCGGCTCCCCCGCGGTTCGGCGGTGGCCGGCGCTCCGGGGCCCGCCCATAATCGCTGTCATGACTCACGTCACGCCACCACCCTGCGAGGACGTACCCGGCCCTGCCACCGCCCCCGCCACCGGATCCGGCACCGGACGGCGCCGACCGGCCCCGGGCGAGATCTCCACCGGCCGGCCGCCGGAACTGCTGCGGCTGGCCGGCGGGATCTCCCTGCGCCGCCGCTCGGCCGCGTACGCGCGCGCGCTGAACGCCGCCGTCCGGACCGATCTGGAGCATCTGCGGCCCTGGCTGGAGTGGGCCGCCGCGGCCCCCACGCTGGCGCAGACCACCGAGCTGACCGCGGCCGGCGCGGCCGCCTGGGACGCGGGCACCGACTTCATCTACCTGGTCGGCCTGGACGCCGAACCCGGCAGCGTCATCGGCTCGTTCGGCCTGCACGGCCGGATCGGGCCGGGGGCGCTGGAGATCGGCTACTGGGTGGGCTCGAAGCACGGCGGCCGGGGCATCGCCACCACCGCCGCCGGGGCGCTGAGCGCCGCCGCGCTCGCGCTGCCCGGCGTCCGGCGGGTGGAGATCCACTGCGACCAGGCCAACACCGCCAGTGCGGCCGTGCCGCGCAAGCTCGGCTTCCGGCTGGCCCGGATCGCCGACGCGGCGGTTCGGGCGCCCGGTGAGACGGGCCGGCAGCTGGTCTGGGTCAAGGAGCGCTGAGCGCGGGGCCGGCCGGCCCGGTCGGCCCCGCACCCTGTGCCGCCGGCCCCGGGAGCCCGGCCCGGAAGCCCGGCCGGGCAGCCCGGCCCGTCACCCGGTCAGTAGCGCCCGCCGGTCGGCGCCGGCAGCGCGTCCAGCTCGGCGAGGTCGGCCGCCGAGAGCACCAGGTCGGCCGCCCCGGCGTTGTCCACCAGGTAGCGCGGCGTCTTGGTGCCCGGGATCGGAAGGACGTACCGGCCCTGCGCCAGCACCCAGGCCAGCGCGACCTGCGCGGGCGTCGCGCCGACCCGGTCGGCGACCTCCTTCACCTTCGCCACCAGGGCCAGGTTGGCCGCCAGCGCGTCCTGCTGGAAGCGCGGCAGCGAGCGGCGGAAGTCGTCCGCCGGCAGCTCGTCCAGGGAGGAGATGCTGCCGGTCAGGAAGCCCCGGCCGAGCGGCGAGAACGGCAGGAAGGCGATGCCCTCGGCCTCGGTGTACGGCAGCACCTCGGCCAGCGCGTCCCTGGTCCACAGCGACAGCTCGGACTGCACGGACGCCACCGGGTGCACCGCCTGGGCCCGCTTGATCTCCTCGACGGTGACCTCGGAGAGCCCGATCCGGAGCGCCTTGCCGGCCGCGACGGCCTCGGCGAGCGCGCCCCAGGTCTCCTCGATCGGCACCTCCGGGTCGACCCGGTGCAGCTGGTAGAGGTCGACGTGGTCGGTGCCCAGACGGCGCAGGCTCTCGTCGATCGCGCGCCGCACGTGCTCGGGCCGACCGTCGTTGTCGACCCGCCGGTCGCCGGTGCCCGGCACCAGGCCGACCTTGGTGGCCAGCACCGCGCGCTCCCGGTACGGGCCGGCCAGGGCGGCGCCGACCACCTCCTCGTTGCTGTACGGGCCGTAGATGTCGGCGGTGTCGATCAGCGTGACGCCGAGGTCCAGCGCCTCGCGGATCACCCGGGCCGAGGTGTCGTCGTCACGGTTGCGCAGGTCGTAGGCCCAGGTCATGCCCATGCAGCCGAGACCGACCACTCCGACCTCGGGACCCTGCTGACCAAGCGTGGTGGTACGCATCTTCCGGTGCTCCTTCGTGTCGTGGATCAACGGCACCAGCCTCTCCCTTGGAGTGCGCTCAAGGTCAAGCCCGCGCGCCCCGCACGAAGTCCCGCCAGCCGCCGGACAGCACGAGATCGGCGAGGACGCGGTAGCCGCCGGCGCCCGGGTGCGCGCCGTCGCCCGCCGCCGCCTCGGCCGCCCAGACCCGGTCCGCGGCGAGCGCGGCCGTCACGTCGACGAACGGCACGCCGCGCTCGGAGCAGAGCCCGGCGATCCGCCCGGCGAGGTCCAGCAGCGGCTCCAGGTGGTCCCGGCCCCAGCACGTCACCGGCGGCGGCCCGACCACGAGCACGCCGAGGCCGCGCTCGCGGGCGCCGTCCAGGATCGCGGTCAGGTCGGCCAGGCAGCGGGCCGGCGCCACCCGGGGTCCGCCGTCCTGCGGCGTGGCGTCGTTGCTGCCGACCGAGACCACCAGCCGGTTGTCCGCGCCTGGCAGGGTCCGGGCGTCGAGCTCCGGCCAGATCCGGCGCAGCACGTCCGAGGAGGTGTTGCGCCGGACGCCCAGGTTGAAGGCGGTGAGCTCGGCGGGCGCCGCCCGGCCGGTCTCCTGGAGCACCCGGCCGACCCAGCCGCGGTACTCCGGGTCACCGACGCCCTGGGTGAAGGAGTCCCCGATGAAGCAGATGCGCAAGTCCTCGATCATCCGGTCACGGTAGGGCGCGGCCGACCACGCCGGGCACCTTTCCACAGGGTGGACGCCGCCACCCCCGGCCCCGGCCTGTCGGCGCGGTCGGCACCCGTCCTGGCGCGCGGCCGGACCCGGCCGAGCGCCAGGACGGGGAGCGTACGAAGCGCGGCCGGGGCGCGCGGATCG
>NZ_JBHWUI010000219.1:0-11465 GCF_042737525.1 Kitasatospora sp. NPDC059973
CTCCGGGGGAGCGCCCGCGCCCTTCGGGCTCCGTCCGCGCCGGCGGTCAGTCGGGCGGCTCGTCCTCGTTCTCGGCTCTGGTGGTCTCCGCGGCCGAGCCGTCCCGGTCGGTGGTCGGCCCTCCGGCCGGGGTCCGGCCCTCCTCGCCACCGGCCGCGGGGATGTCGGGTGCCTCCGTGCCCTCGGCGGGCGGCAGGTCGGGCACCTTGGGCGCCGTGCGGGGGTCGCTCACGGCGGGCTCCTCTCGCTCCGTTGCAGCTCCCGGGCGTTCCGGGTCCCTGCGCGGGTGCCCACCGGGCGGTGCTCCATGCGTGCCCCGCCGGGGTTTCGGGCGCGGCCGGCCGCCTCCCGCCGCCCGCGACGGCCCCGCGTGGTCCGCCGTCGCGGCCACCCCGCCGGGCCCGACGGGCGCGGCGAAGCCCCGGACCCGGTCCGGGGCTTCGCCGTCGGCCGGGTGCCCGGCCCCGCGCACCGTCAGAGCGCGCTCCGCGCGCCGGTCACCAGGGCGGCCAGCAGGCAGCCGAAGCCGGCCGTCGCGGCGACCGTCCGCACGGTGTTCCAGCCCACCCAGCTGCTCTCGAAGGTCTCCCGGACGGCCGCCAGGTCCGGGATGCGGTCGAGCGAACCGGCCGCCGCCAGCTGATCGTTGAGCGGGACGTTCACCGCGCCCGTGACCACCAGCACCACCGTGTAGAGCACCGCCGCCGCGATCAGCCAGGGCAGCAGCCGCCGGTCGCCGCCGCGGAACTGCAGCACCACGGCGAGCACGGTGAGCGCGAGCGCGCCGAGGAAGACCAGCATGAACCAGCCGTTCAGGATGGCCACGTTGATCCGCTGCATGGTCTCCACGAAGGTCCGGTCGTCGGCCTTGCCGAGCCCCGGCATGACGGAGCAGGAGAAGGCGAAGAAGAGACCCGCGCTCAGTCCCATGGCCAGGGTCGCCGCCAGCAGTACCGCACTTCTGAATCCCGCCATCCCACACACTCCCCGTCGTGAACGCCCGCTGTCGGACACCCCCGAGTCAACCGCCCCGGCGGGCGCCCGCACCATCGCCGAGCCACTCGACCGCATACGCGGGCGTCCACACCCGGCGTCTACACTCGGGCGCCATGGACGCACTGGCCGGACTGCTGGCGGGGCCGAGGGCCCGGGGCGCCTTCCTGATCCGCTCGGTCCTCACCCCGCCCTGGGCGATCCGGGTCGAGGACCGGGCACCGCTCACCCTGATCACACCCGTGCGCGGCACCGCCTGGGTGCTGCCGGACCACGGCGCCCCCGTCCGGCTCGACACCGGGGACGTGGCGATCGCCCGGGGCCCGGACGCGTACGTGCTCGCCGACACCCCCGCCACCCCGCCCCGGGTGGTGATCCACCCCGACCAGAGCTCCAGCACCCCGGCCGGCGACGGGCTGTGCGAGACGATGGCGCTCGGTACCCGCACCTGGGGCGATGCCACCGACGGCCCGGACGTGCTGCTCAGCGGGACGTACCAGCTGCGCGGCGAGGTCAGCCGGGGCCTGCTGGAGGCGCTGCCCCCGCTGCTGGTGGTGACCGCGGACTCCTGGCACTCCCCGCTGATCGACCTGCTCGGCGAGGAGATCGGCAAGGACCTGCCGGGTCAGGACGCGGTACTGGACCGGCTGTTGGACCTGTTGCTGATCGCCACCCTGCGCACCTGGCTGGCCCGGCCCGAGTCCGACGCCCCGGCCTGGTACCGCGCCCACACCGACCCGCTGGTCGGTCACGCGCTGCGGCTGCTGCACGGCGACCTCGCCCACCCCTGGACGGTGGCGGGCCTGGCCGCCGAGGTCGGCGTCTCCCGGGCCGCGCTGGCCCGCCGGTTCGCCGAGCTGGTCGGCGAACCGCCGATGTCCTACCTCACCGGCCGGCGGCTGGCGCTGGCCGCCGACCTGCTGCACGACCCGGCCGCCACGCTCGGCGCCGTCGCCCACCGGGTCGGCTACGGCAGCCCGTTCGCCCTCTCCACCGCCTTCAAGCGGGTGCACGGCGTCAGCCCGCAGGAGCACCGCTCGGCCGGACCGGTCGCCGCCGGGGGCTGACCCCGGGGCGACCGGTCCGCGAGGTGCTCCCGCCGGCGCGGTGCTTCCGCTGACGCGGTGTTCAGGGACGCGCTGCTCAGAGCGCGGTGGGCTCCAGGACCGGCGCCTGGTTCGCGGTGCCCGGGTCCGTGCCCTTGCCCCCCGCGGTGGGGCGCCGGGCCGGGAGCAGCAGGGCCGCCACACCGGCGAGTGCCACCGTCACGGAGCCGAGCACGACCGCCGGGTACAGGCCGTCGACGAAGCGCTGCGCGCTCTCGTAGCCGCCCTGGGCGGAGAAGACCGACGACATGACGGCCACGCCGAGCGCCCCGCCCACCTGGCGAAGCGCGCTGTTGGCCCCCGAGGCGATGCCCTGTTCCTGCGGGCGGACGCTGGACATGACCAGGTTGGAGGCGGGTGCGAAGAACAGGGCCATGCCGACGCCGCTGATGATCAGGGCCGGCAGCTGGGCGGCGTACGAGGTGTGCGGGGTGGCCACGGCCGCGATGTAGCCGAGGCCCGCGGCCTGGAGGAACAGGCCGGCCGCCACCACCGGACGGCCGCCGAACCGGTCGGAGAGGATGCCGGCGAAGGGGGAGACGAGCATCGGCATGCCGGTCCAGGGCAGCATCCGCAGCCCGGCCTCGGTCGGCGAGTAGCCGAGGACGCCCTGCATGTACTGGCTGATCAGGAAGATCGAGCCGAACATGCCCAGGAACATCAGCAGGCTCGCGGCGTTGATCGCGGAGAAGGCGCGGGACCGGAAGAGCCGCATGGGGAGCATCGGGTTCCTGGCGCGGATGCCGTGCACCACGAAGGCGGCCAGCAGCGCGGTGCCCGCGACCAGGCCGGTCAGCACGGAGGAGTCGGTCCAGCCGTCGGAGGGGGCGCGCACCATGCCGTACACGATCCCGAAGAGGCCGCCGCTGACGAGGAGGGTGCCGGACATGTCGAGCGTGGCGCCGTCGCCGTGGGACTCGGCGAGGCGCAGGCGGGCGAGCGGCAGGACGGCGAGGCCCAGCGGGACGTTCAGCCAGAAGATCCAGTGCCAGGAGACGTGTTCGGTGAGGCTGCCGCCGATGAGCGGGCCCAGGGCGACCCCGAGTCCGTTGATGGCCCCGAGGATGCCGTAGGCCATCCCGCGCTTCTCGGGGGGCACCGCGGCGCTGAGCAGGGTCAGGGTCAGCGGCATCATGACGGCCGCGCCGACGCCCTGGACGGCGCGTGCCGCGATCAGGGAGTCGATGCCGGGCGCGAGGGCCGCAGCGGCGGAGGCGACCGTGAAGACGGTCATACCGGCGAGGAAGAGCCGCCTGCGGCCGAACCGGTCGCCGAGCGCCGCGCCGAACATCAGCAGGACCGCGAAGGTGAGCGTGTACGCGCTCACGATCCACTCCAGGCTGTCCAGCCCTCCTCCGAGGTCCTCGCGGATGGCGGGCAGGGCGGTGGTGACCACCAGGTTGTCGAGGGCCGACATGAATCCGGCGGTACCGGTGATCACGAGGGCCCAGGTGACACCCCCTCGGCGTGCCGTCTGCTGCTGTGACATTGCTTCCCCCCAGCGGTTGATGCGTGTTCTGGATGTAGTTATCGCTTACTAACTTCGCGGCCCGTGACAGACCCCGGATGCCGCGGCGGCGCGGGCCGCCCCGGCGGATCCGGCCGCGCCTGCGCCTGCGCCTACGCCTACGCCTGCGCCTGCGCCCGCGCCTACGCCTCCGGTGGGACCACGACCTGGTCGAGGCGGATGCCCTCCCAGACCCGGTGCCCGGCCGGGAACCCCATGGCCATCAGGGTGTTGATGAGCATGCCGTAGGCCAGGAACCTCGTGGTCTCGTCGCCGTCGGCCTCCAGCGGGAGGTTCACGGCGTCCCAGAGCTGCGTCCAGGCGGCCCGGACGGTCTCGCCGAACCCGCTGTCCCCGTCCGCCTCGACGGAGGCCACGGCGATGTAGGTCTGCATCTGCATCTGGAGCTTCTCGGGGTCGTCCGCGATCAGCCGCATGTACGCCCTCGCCATGGCGCGCATGGCTTCCTTGCCCGCCAGCCCCTTCGCGGCCTCCTCGAACACCCGGCCGGTGTCCTCGATGCAGCGGAGCGAGGCGGCGACGAAGATCGCCTTCTTGCTCGGGAAGAGCCGGAACAGGTAGGGCTGCGAGACGCCGACCCGCTTGGCGATCGCCTCCGTGGATGTGCCGTGGTACCCGCGCCGCGCGAACTCGGCGATCGCCGCGCGGACCACGCTCTCGCGCCTGTCCTCTGCGCTCATCCTGACCATGCGGGCAAGTTAGTGGGTAATCACTAACTACGTCAACGGACCCGGTGCGGGGCGCCAGCCGTTCGAGCGTCCGAGCCGGTTGGACGGCGCCGCCGCTTACGTCTACATTCCTGTCGTCGTATGCGATGGCCCGGAGCGCCGCACGTCGGCCCCCGGGAGAGTGCCGACACCACTGGGAAGGTGCACGTGAGCGCGATCACCGTCGGACAGGCCGTTGTCCTGGGAGTCGTGGAGGGGGTGACCGAGTTCCTGCCGATCTCCTCCACCGGCCATCTGAAGATCACCGAAGGGCTGATGGGCATCCCGGTCGACGACGCCTCCGTCGTCGGTTTCACCGCGGTCATCCAGGTCGGCGCCATCGCGGCCGTGCTGCTCTACTTCCTCAAGGACATCGTGCGGATCGTCTCCGCCTGGGGCCGCGGCCTGGTGAACCGCGAGGAGCGGTACCACCACGACTACAAGTTCGCCTGGTGGGTCATCTTCGCGACGGTTCCGATCGTCGTGGTCGGCCTGGCCGCCAAGCCCCTGATCAAGGGCCCGCTGGCCTCGCTCTGGGTGGTGGCCGGCTCCCTGATCGTCGGCAGCGGCGTGATGTGGGCGGCCGACCAGATGGGCCGGCACAAGCGCGGCGAGGACGACACCGGCTTCAAGGACGCGATGATCGTCGGCTCCGCCCAGATCCTCGCGCTGCTGTTCCCCGGCTTCTCGCGCTCCGGCGCGACGATGTCCGCGGGCCTGATGCTCGACCTCGAACGGGTGGCCGCGACCAGGCTCTCCTTCTTCCTCGGCATCCCCGCCCTCACCGGCGCCGGCCTGTACGAGCTGAAGGACGCCCTGGGCGCCGGGGTCAGCACGACGCCGCTGGTCGTCGGCACCGCGGTCTCCTTCGTGGTCGCCTACGGCTCGATCGCCTGGCTGCTGAAGTACGTCGCCAAGCACTCCTTCAACGCCTTCGTCGCCTATCGGATCGCCATCGGCGTGATCCTCCTCGGCCTGCTCGGCTCGGGCGTGCTGACCGCCTGACCCGCGGCCGGGGCCGGGCGCCCGGTCAACCCGTTGGCCGTCACGGTGGACCGGGAGTTCTTCGTCGGGATCAAGATCAGCGGCGAGGCCCTGTTCGGCGTGGTCTGCGACCTGCGGGCCGGTCCGCGGGTCGCCGGCGGCCGTCAACTGGGCGAGGACCGCGGCCCGGAGGCCGTCTGCGGGCTGCTGGGTGAACTCGTCGAGGAACTCCTCGACGCCGACCCGGTGTTCCGGGAGCGTACGAGGCGCCTCGGGGTCGCGGTCTCCGGTGACGTGGACCGGTCGGCCGGCCTCGTCCGGTACTCCGTCCTTCCCGGCTGGCGCGACGTCCCGCTGGCGGACGAACTGGCGAGGGCGACCGGGCTGAGCGTCACGGTGGAGAACGACGTCAGGGCCCTGACCGCTGCCGAGCACTGGTTCGGCGAGGGGATCGGGACGGAGAGCTTCGCGCTGGTCACGATCGGTTCGGGGGTCGGCTCCGGGCTGGTCGTCAACGGCCGACTGGTCACCGGGGCGTACGGGGTCGCCGGCGAGCTGGGGCACATCAGCATCGACCCGGACGGCCCGCCCTGCCACTGCGGCGGGGTCGGCTGCGTCGAGGTCTTCGCGGCCAGCGGCGCCATCCTCGCCTCGGCCCGCGGTGCGACCGGCCGCGCGGACCTCGACTTCGACGACGTCGTCCAGCTCGCCCGGGCCGGCGACCGGGCCGCCCGGGAGGCCTTCGCCACGGCCGGCCGGGCCATCGGGGTCGGCATCGCCACCCTGGTGAGCCTCCTCGGGCCCGAGCGGGTCGTCGTCACCGGTGAAGGGCTCGACACCTACGACCTCTTCGGGATCCACATCAGGGAGGCGTACGCCGCGCACTGCTTCATGGCGGCGGCGAGGTGCCCGCTGACCCTGCGTCCGCTTCCGTGGGAGGAGTGGGCCCGGGGCGCCGCCGTCCTGGGCATCCAGGCGCTCCTCCCGTAGCGCGGGCCCCGGGCCGGTCCGGCTGTCCGCGGGGCGCTCCGGGGCGGCGAAGGACATCCCTTGCCGTAATGAGGCGTGTGCAACTATTGTCGTACGCAGTAGGGCGTGACTGCAAGTATTTGGACGGCGCCGCCGCCTCATTCAGGAGACCCGACATGAGCACCACTCTCTTCACCCCGTACACCCTGCGGTCGCTGACCGTCCCCAACCGTGTCTGGATGGCGGCGATGTGCCAGTACAGCGCCGTGCCGGACGGCGACGGGGCCGGTGTCCCGACGGACTGGCACTTCACCCATCTCGCGGCCCGCGCCACCGGCGGCACGGGGCTGATCGTCACCGAGGCCACCGCCGTCAGCCCGGAGGGCCGCATCAGCCCGTACGACCTCGGCATCTGGAACGACACCCAGGTCGAGGCGTTCCGGCGGATCACCGCCTTCCTGAAGGCGCAGGGCACGGTTGCCGCGATCCAGCTCGCCCACGCCGGCCGCAAGGCCTCCACCGAGCGCACCTGGGTCGACCGCGGCCGCGCCATCGGCCCGGACGAGGCCCACGGCTGGACGCCGGTCGCCCCGAGCGCCGTGCCCTTCTCCCCGGCGCACACCACGCCGGAGGAGCTGACGGAGGAGCAGATCGGTGATGTCGTACGGCAGTTCGCCGACGCCGCCCGCCGGGCGCTCGACGCCGGCTTCCAGGTCGCCGAGATCCACGGTGCCCACGGCTACCTGATCCACCAGTTCCTCTCGCCCCACAGCAACCACCGCACCGACGCCTACGGTGGCTCCTTCGAGGGACGGATCCGCTTCGCGCTGGAGGTCGTCGACGCCGTCCGGGCGGTGTGGCCGCAGGACCTGCCGCTCTTCTTCCGGATCTCCGCGACCGACTGGCTCACCGAGGACCCGCAGGACGACCGCGAGGGCTGGACGTCGCAGGACACCGTCCGGTTCGCCAAGGAGCTCCAGGCCCGTGGCGTGGACCTGATGGACATCTCCACCGGAGGTATCGCCCCCGACGCCAGGATCACCGCCGGCCCCGGCTACCAGGTGCCCTTCGCCGAGGCGGTGCGCAACGGGACCGGCATGCCGGTGGCGGCCGTCGGCCTGATCACCGACCCCGCCCAGGCCGAGGAGATCCTGGCCGCCGGCCGGGCCGACGCCGTCCTGCTCGGCCGCGAACTCCTGCGCGACCCCTACTGGCCCCGCCACGCCGCCAGCACCCTCGGCGCCCCCCTCCCCGCCCCGGTCCAGTACCACCGCGCCTGACCCCGGCTCCGGCCGCCGGGGCGCGCCCCGGCGGCCCCCGGCCGGTCAGCCCGACGGTGGGCGGCTGCCCCAGTCGAGGCGGAGGACGGCGAGGTCGTCGGTGTGGCGGCCGGCGTTGAGGGCGTGGGTCTCCTTGATGAGGAGGTCGACGTGGGCGGCCGGGTCGGCCGGGGGCAGGGTGCCGATCAGTCGGAGCAGGCCGTCGACGCCGAGCCGTCCCTTCGTCGTCCCGTTGTGCCCCTCGGTGAGGCCGTCGGTGTAGAGGGTGAGCGCGCCGTCGGCCGGGAGGGGGATGACGGTCGGGGTCCAGCTGCCCAGTCCGGGGGCGATGCCCAGGGCGATGCCGTGGGCGGCGGTCAGCTCACGGGTGCCGTGCGCCGTGGTGAGCAGGGGCTCGTGGTGGCCGGCCAGGTAGAGGGTGGCCGTGGTGGCGTTCTGGTCGAGCGTGAGGAGCGTGCAGGTGGCGAAGAGCACCTGGTTGCCGCGTTCGGCGATCAGGATGCGCTCCATCAGGTGGAGCAGGCTCTCGCCGCGGTGTCCGCCGAGTACCAGGGAGCGCCAGGCGATCCGCAGCAGCACGCCGAGTGCGGCGGCGTCGGGGCCGTGTCCGCTGACGTCGCCGACGACGGCGTGCAGCAGTCCGTCGTCGCCCTCCACGACGTCGAGGAAGTCCCCGCCGAGCAGGGCCGTGCTGGCTCCGGGCAGGTAGCGGGCGGTCACCGTGACCGTGGAGGTGCCGAGGATCGGCGGGGGCAGCAGCCCCCGCTCCAGGCGGGCGTTCTCCTCGGCCCGCAGGCGGGCGGCCTGGGCCTCGATGCTGGCGCGCTCGGTCTGGCTGCGGTACACGGCGTAGCGCACGGTGCGGTGCAGCAGGTCCGCCTCGACCTTGCCCTTGACGAGGTAGTCCTGGGCGCCGGCGGCCATCGCCTCGGTGCCCGCCTGGGCCTCCGCCATGCCGGTGAGGACGATCACCGCCGTGTGGGGGGCGACGGCGCGGACGGCGGTGACCGCGGCGGTGCCCGTGGCGTCGGGCAGGTGCAGGTCGAGGAGGATGCAGTCGGCCGGGTGGGCGGCGAGGGCGGCGCGGGCCTCGGCGAGGGTGGGCCGGGTGGTGAGTTCGAACCGCAGCCCGGTGTCGTGGAGGAGCTCCTCCACGAGCAGGGCGTCGCCCTGGTCGTCCTCGATGAGGAGGACGCGGTACAGCGGTTCGTCGGGGGCGGCGCCGGGGGTGGCTGCCACGGCCGTGCTCATCGTGCCTGCTCCGTGTCGGATCGGGCCGCGGTCTCGCCGGTCGGCGGGCCGGGGCGCTGCGGCGGTTCGGGTGCCAGGGTGAAGGTGATGCGGGCGCCCTCGCGGTGGTCGGGGTCGATGGCGATGGTGCCGCCGTGGAACTCGACGATCTTCTTGCACATCGCCAGCCCGATGCCGCTGCCGGAGTAGGCGTCCTTGGTGTGCAGCCGCTGGAAGATCACGAACACCTTCTCGGCGAACTCCGGTGCGATGCCGATGCCGTTGTCGGTCACCGCGAAGTGCCAGAGCGCGTCCTCCCGGACGGCCGAGACGTGGATCTCCGGCGCCACGCCGGGCCGGCGGAACTTGACCGCGTTGCCGATCAGGTTCTGCCAGAGCATCCCCATCTGGGTGGGGTCGGCGACCAGGGTCGGCAGCGGATCGTGGGTGATCTTCGCTTCGGCCTCCTCGATGCCCACGCTCAGCGCGGCCAGGGTCTGTTCCAGCACCTGGTCCAGGTCGACCTCCTGGTGGGCGTGGTGGAGCCGGCCCACCCGGGAGAAGTCGAGGAGGTCGTTGATGAGGACCTGCATGCGGTTCGCACCGTCGACCGCGAAGGCGATGTACTGGTCGGCCTTGGCGTCGAGCCGGCCCCCGTAGCGGCGCTGGAGGAGCTGGGTGAAGCTGGAGACCTTGCGCAGCGGCTCCTGGAGGTCGTGGGAGGCGACGTAGGCGAACTGCTCCAGCTCGGTGTTGGACCGCTGGAGGTCCGCCGCCTGCTCGTCCAGGCGCAGCCGGGCCTCCTCGGTGAAGGCCAGTTCCCGCACCAGGCGCCGGCGCATGGAGTCGATCTCGCCGCTCAGGCGCCGGAGGTCGGCGGGGCCGGTCGGGGTGATGGGGTGGTCGAAGTCGCCGCCGCCGATGGTGCGGGCGTCCGCGACGAGTTGGTCCAGCGGCTTGGTGATGCCCCGGCGCAGCCCCTCGAACACCAGGGCGGCGAGGGCGGCGATCAGCACGGCGACGGCGCCGAACACCCAGTTCCGCAGCCGCATCATGGCGGCGAGGTCGCTCCGCGTGGCGTCGCGTCCCAGGCGCAGCCGGTCCTCCTGGCCGCTCAGGGCGGCCCGTACGTCGTCGAAGGCGTTCTTGCCCTCCGGGGCGTTGCCGGCAGCGAGCGGCGAGGGCGTGCCGGGTGGCGCGGCGGCGATCGGCCGGGCGATCCGCTCCTGCCAGCTCGTCACGGCGTCCTGCACGGCCTTCAGGTCGGCGAGGCCGGAGGGGTCGTCGTGGAGCAGTTCCGTCAGCTGTGCGGTCTCCGTCCGCTGCTCGGCGAGCCCCTGCTGGTAGGGCGCCATGAACTCCGGGGTGCCGGTGAGGCCGTAGCCGCGGATCCCGGTCTCCTGGTTGAGCAGGGCCGACTCCAGGCGGAACGCGCTGGCGAGCGCGGGGGAGCGCACGTCCACCAGGTCGGTGCTGATCGACTGGGTGCGGGACAGTACCCACGCCCCCGCCACTCCGAGCAGGGTGAGGAGCACCAGGGACGCGGTGACTCCCACCCGGAGCCACCGCCGGGTCGTCCAGGTGGCAAGGCCCCCGCCGGGCCTCCGGTCACTGTCGTCGCCGGTCATCGTGTCAACTCCTCGCTCTGCCCGATGCCTTCGATCGGATGCGGCGAGGCCACTCTAGAGGGCGGACGACAACGGTTGTTGTCGCGGGTTGGTTCTGGGCCTAGAGTGCCTGACATGCCCGGCAAGAACTTCGTACTGCGTACCACCTCGCAGGAGGCGGCCGCGATCGCGGACGCCGCGATGGGAGACCTCGCCCGGCGGCTGGCCGGGCGGCTGACGGCGGTCCCCGCCGCGCCCGCGGTGAGCGACACCGCCCAGGCGCTGAGCCTGCTCCACGTACTCGACCACCTCCGGCAGGCCACCGAACGGCTCCAGCGGGAGGCGGCCGGCGACGCCGCGCGCGCGGGTGCCGGCTACCCGCAGATCGGCGCCGCCTGCGGCATGACCCGTCAAGGCGCCCGCCGGCGCTGGCCGGGGCTTTTCCACCACCCGACCGAGAACCCGCGGAGCACCCGATGATGACCACCGCCCGCCCCTTCGATGTCCTGCTCGTGGAGGACGACGCCGCCGACGCGATGCTCATCGAGGAAGCCCTCTCCGAGCGCGGGGAGCGCAACCTGGTCCAGGTCACCGACGGCGTCGCCGCCCTCGAATACCTGCGCGCCCCGGACAGCGTGCGTCCCGACCTCATCGTCCTCGACCTCAACATGCCCCGGATGAACGGGCGCGACCTGCTGAAGGTCCTGAAGAACGACGACGACCTGCGGACCATCCCGGTGGTCGTGCTCACCACCTCCACCGCCCCGGACGACGTCACCGGCGCGTACAGCAGCCACGCCAACGCGTACGTGGCCAAGCCCGTCAACCTGGACGAGTTCGAGCAGGCCGTCCAGACCATCGACGCCTTCTACCTCGACACCGCCACCCGCCCCCGCCCCTGAACGTCCCCGCCCCTGAACGTCCCCGCTCCTGAACGGGCCGGGGGCCGCAGCCGCGGACATGGTCGTGGGCCGGGCCCCCCCGGCGCGCCACGGGGCGGCCCGGGGCCGCCCGCGGCCCGCCCGGCCCGCCCGGCAGGCCGGGCGGGGGGCGGCGGCGGG
>NZ_JBHWUI010000220.1:0-11283 GCF_042737525.1 Kitasatospora sp. NPDC059973
GCTCGGCGCGGGCCGGCGCGGCGGTCTCGGCGGCGGCCTGGACCGGGATGTCGATCTGGGCCTGCTCGTCGGCGGCCGGGGCCTCGGCCTGGGCGGCCTTGGTCCGGCGGGCGGGCTTCTCCGCCGGCTCGGCGGAGCCGGCCTTGGCGGCGGTGCGCTTGGCGGCCGGAGCGGCGGCGGGAGCGGCACCGGCGGCGAGCAGCGGGTCCCCGCCGCTCTTCTCCTTGATGGCCTCGATCAGCTGGCTCTTGCGCAGGCGTCCCGTGCCGCTGATACCGAGCGTCGAGGCGAGCTTCTGCAGCTCGGCCAGGACGAGGCCGTCCAGGCCCGCGGCAGCGGTGCGACGGCGCCGGGCCGGGGCCGCGGGGGCGGCGGCTGCGTCCGACGCCTCGGCGTCCGGGCGCGCGCCCATCAGATCGGTGGTGTCGCTCACTAAGGGTCCTTCCCTGGAGCGGACGTCGGCCTGTCTGGCTCGGCGACCGGTTGTGCTGTCCTGACCAACGCTCGACTGCGTCGGTCCGAGGCGGTGATCCCCCGGATGGCGGGTAGCCAGTCGGAGGAGAGCTGCGAGGTGCGGTGCGTGATGCACGGTGGTGCTGATTGGCGCGGTGGGACGGTCGCATGCCGACCCTCCCCCAGCCGGCCATGGCCGGGTGGTACCCCCACGCTGCCTGCGAATCCCGGGCCCCCGTCGCGTGACGGTGGCCCGCGCTCCGCCCGTCCTTGCCTCAAGGTGGGAGGCCGCGGGTGGGAGTCAGGTGCCGTCACGGCTTCGGGATGCGGCCGCAAGTCGCGCAGGCAGGCTGCGTACGCGCTGCGGTGGGCTCCCGGAGAATCGTCGCCCCGTACATCGCCGGGACTCCGCCTGGGCGGAGTGCTGGGATCGGGACGCGGCGCACCGAGCCCCGGAGGGCACCTGGTGCAGCAATGAGGTTAACACTACCGACCCCCTCAGACATTCCCCAGCCTTGCGCTTGCCAATCGTGTCCGGACGGTCCGGCCCGGACACGGCCGGATCCGGGCCGCCGGACCGGTGCTCAGCCGTCGAGCGGGAGCACCGAGGCCCCGGCCCGGTCGAGCTCCAGACGGTGTGCGGCGAACACCGCACCGCCCTGACCTGCGTCCTCGGCGAAGGCCAGCACCTTGTCGGCGCCCGCCTCGTCGGTGAGCGCGAGTACGGTCGGGCCGGCGCCGGAGATCACCGCGGGGATGCCCTCCGCGCGCAGCGCGCCCACCAGGGCGGCGCTGTCCGGCATCGCGGAGGCCCGGTAGTCCTGGTGCAGCCGGTCCTCGGTCGCGGCGAGCAGCAGCTCGGGCCGGCGGGTCAGCGCCTCGACCAGCAGCGCGGCACGGCCGGCGTTGACGGCGGCGTCGGCCAGCGGGACGGTCCGGGGCAGCAGACCGCGGGCGGTCTCGGTGAGCACCTCGGTCGCCGGGACGAAGACCACCGGGACGACCCGGTCGGACGGCTCCAGGGTGACGGCCTTGGCCGACTCCTCGTCCGTCCAGGCCACCGTGAAGTTGCCGCGCAGGCAGGCCGCGACGTTGTCGGGGTGGCCCTCCAGCTCGGAGGCGAGGGCCAGCAGCGCGTCGTCGTCCAGCGCGGACGGGCCGCCGATGGTGACGGCACGGGCGGCCACGATGCCGGCGCAGATCGCGGCGGAGGAGGAGCCCAGGCCACGGCCGTGCGGTATCCGGTTGGCGCAGACCACTTCGAGGCCGCGCGGCTGGCCGCCGAGCCGGTCGAAGGCGGCGCGCATCGCGCGCACCACCAGGTGGCGCTCGTCCCGGGCGAGCGTCTCGGCGCCCTCACCGGCGATGTCGACGGTGAGCCCGGAGTCGGCGACCCGGACGACCACGTCGTCGTACAGACCCAGCGCGAGTCCGAAGGCGTCGAAGCCCGGGCCGAGATTGGCGCTGGTCGCGGGAACCCGGACCCGGACGGCGGCGGCACGGAACGCAGGACCGGCCATGCGGTGGACTCTCCTGGGGAAATCGGGCGGCGCGAAGCGCGTCGGTGCGAGGGTGGGAGGGGGCCGCGGGCCCCGATCGGGGTGGGCGGTCACAGCCGTCGTCGCGACCCCTGGAGGGGTCGGACCCGGGGCATGTGCCACACGGCCGAACCCAGAGTATCGAAGAGAGGTTCCACAGTGGTACACCCCGTGGGCCTTCGATCTGGTGTGTTGCCGTTTCTGGCCGGAATACGTGCCGGAATGGCACCGGATTACGTGGCTGAATTGACACAAAAGTGTCAGCCGAGAACGGCTGTGGGCCGCCCCCCGAAAGGGGGGGTCGGCCCACAGTGTGTTCGCCCGCTCGCCTCCGGGGCGCTCGACCCGGTGCCGACGGTCGTCGCTCCAACACCCCTCGTTCCTCGGGGTGTCCTCGCTCCTCCCTTTCGGCACCGGCGCGCCCCTTCGGCTCGGGGCGGGGTCGGCTCGGGGCGGGGTCGGCTCGGGGTGTCCTCGCTTCTCCCGCCCCTACGGCGTCGCCGTGCCCCCTCGGCTCAAGGCGGGTTCGGCTCGGGGCGGATCCTGGTCCGGGGGCGGTGATTCGGCCAGGTCAGGCGGGTTCCGGTCAGGCGGGTTCCGGTCAGTCGAGCAGGCCGAGGCGCTGGGCGGCGGCCTCGGGGTCGATCGGGACGATCTGCGGCTGCGGCGCGCCGGCCACCGCCCAGTCCGGGTCCTTGAGGCCGTTGCCGGTCACCGTGCAGACGATCCGCTGGCCCGGGTCGACCAGCCCGGCCTCCGCCTTGGCCAGCAGGCCGGCCACCGAGGCGGCCGAGGCGGGCTCCACGAAGACACCCTCCTGCGCGGCCAACAGCCGGTAGGCGGAGAGGATCTGACGGTCCGTCACCTTGTCGATGAGCCCGCCCGACTCGTCCCGCGCGGCGAGCGCGTAGTCCCAGGAGGCGGGGTTGCCGATCCGGATCGCGGTGGCGATGGTCTGCGGCTTGAGCACCGGGGCACCGTCCACGATCGGGGCCGAACCGGAGGCCTGGAAGCCCCACATGCGCGGCGTCCGGGTGGACAGTCCATCGGCGGCGTACTCGCGGTAGCCCTTCCAGTACGCGGTGATGTTGCCCGCGTTGCCAACCGGGAGCACGTGGAGGTCCGGCGCGTCGCCGAGCATGTCCACGATCTCGAAGGCGGCGGTCTTCTGGCCCTCGATCCGCACCGGGTTCACCGAGTTGACCAGCGCCACCGGGTACTTCTCGGACAGTTCACGCGCAAGGGTGAGGCAGTCGTCGAAGTTCCCGTCCACCTGAAGGATCTTGGCGCCGTGGACCAGTGCCTGGCCCATCTTGCCGAGCGCGATCTTGCCCTGCGGCACCAGCACCGCCGACACCATCCCGGCACGCACCGCGTAGGCGGCGGCGGAGGCCGAGGTGTTGCCGGTGGAGGCGCAGATGACGGCCTGGGCGCCGTCCTCCTTGGCCTTGGAGATGGCCATCGTCATACCGCGGTCCTTGAAGGACCCGGTGGGGTTGGCACCCTCGACCTTGAGGTAGACCTCGCAGCCGGTGCGCTCGGAGAGCACCTGGGCGGGCACCAGCGGCGTGCCGCCCTCCAGCAGGGTGACCACGGGCGTGGTGTCGCTGACCGGCAGGCGGTCACGGTACTCCTCGATCAGCCCGCGCCACTGGTGGGTGTGCGCGCCTCTGGCGATCACGGCGTTCATGGCTCTTCCTACTCCCCTTCGACCCGCATGATGCTGGCCACGTCCCGCACGCTGTCCAGCGCGCGGAGCTTGTCGACCGTCGCCGACAGGGCGGCGTCGGTGGCACGGTGGGTGACCACGACGAGCGAGGCGTCGCCGTCGCGGCCCTGCTGGCGCACGGTGTCGATGGAGACCCCGTGCTCGGCGAAGACGGACGCCACCTGGGCGAGCACGCCCGCGCGGTCGTCCACATCGAGACTGACGTGGTACCGGGTGACGACCTCGTCCATCGGCTTGGCCGGCAGCCGGGTGTACACCGAGTCGCCGGGGCCGGTGGCGCCGGCGAGCTTGTTGCGGCAGACCGCGACGAGGTCGCCGAGGACCGCCGAGGCGGTCGGCGCGCCGCCCGCGCCCGGGCCGTAGAACATCAGCCGGCCGGCCGCCTCGGCCTCCACGAACACCGCGTTGTACGCCTCGCGGACCGAGGCCAGCGGGTGCGTGAGCGGGATCATCGCGGGGTGGACCCGCGCGGTGACGGACGCGCCGTCGGCCGCCCGCTCGCAGATCGCCAGCAGCTTGACGACGCAGCCCATCTGCTTGGCGGAGGCGATGTCGGCGGCGGTCACCTCGGTCAGGCCCTCGCGGTAGACGTCCGCCGCGGTGACCTTGGTGTGGAACGCGATGCCGGCCAGGATCGCGGCCTTGGCGGCCGCGTCGAAGCCCTCCACGTCGGCCGTCGGGTCCGCCTCGGCGTAACCGAGCGCGGTGGCCTCCTCCAGCGCCTCCGAGTAGCCCGCGCCGGTGCTGTCCATCTTGTCGAGGATGAAGTTGGTGGTGCCGTTGACGATCCCGAGCACCCGGTTGACCTTGTCCCCGGCCAGGGACTCGCGCAGCGGGCGGATCAGCGGGATCGCGCCGGCCACCGCGGCCTCGTAGTACAGGTCCACCCCGGCCTCGGCGGCCGCGGCGTGCAGCTCGGTGCCGTCCTTGGCGAGCAGCGCCTTGTTGGCGCTGACCACCGAGGCGCCGTTGCGGAACGCCGACAGGAGGAGGTGTTTGGAGGGCTCGATGCCACCCACCACCTCGATCACCACATCGATGTCGCCCCGGTTGACCAGGGCCTCGGCATCCGTCGTGATCAGGTGCTCCGGCACACCCGGGCGCACCCGCCCGGCCCGGCGGACCGCGATGCCGGCGAGCTCGACCGGCGCGCCGATGCGCGCGGCGAGGTCGGCGGCGTCCGTCGTCATGATGCGCGCCACCTCGGAGCCCACCACACCACAGCCCAGCAACGCCACCTTCAGCGGCCGCGTACGCATCATCCGACTCCGCTCTGCATTCTTCGTGCTTCGGTTTCCGGCGGTATTTCGGGGATCCGCCGGATCTTCGGTCTGTACCAGTCTCCGGGACTTTCCGTACGGATCTACGGTCGTTCCATGATCTGAGACAAGAATTTCGTCATCCGATATCGAGACGCAGGAGATCCTCCTCCGTCTCGCGCCGGACGATCACCCGGGCCGCACCGTCCTTGACGGCCAGCACGGGAGGCTTCAGGGCGTGGTTGTAGTTGCTCGCCATCGAGCGGCAGTAGGCACCGGTGGCGGGCACCGCGATCAGGTCGCCCGGGGCCAGGTCGGCCGGCAGGAAGGCGTCCCGGACGACGATGTCGCCGGACTCGCAGTGCTTGCCGACCACCCGGACCAGCATCGGCTCGGCGGCGCTGGCGCGCGACACCAGGGCCACCGAGTACTCGGCGTCGTAGAGCGCGGTGCGGATGTTGTCCGACATGCCGCCGTCCACGCTGACGTAGGTGCGCAGACCCTCCAGCGGCTTGATCGTGCCGACCTCGTACAGCGTGAAGGCGGTCGGGCCGACGATCGCGCGGCCGGGCTCGACGGAGAGCCGGGGGGCGCTCAGGTTCGCGGCGGCGCACTCGCGGCGGACGATGTCGGCCAGCGCGGCGGCGATCTCGGCCGGCTCGCGCGGGTCGTCCTCGCTGGTGTACGCGATGCCGAGGCCGCCGCCGAGGTCGATCTCGGGCAGCTCGACGCCGTGTTCGTCGCGGATCTCGGCGAGCAGGCCGACCACCCGGCGGGCGGCGACCTCGAAGCCGGCCGTGTCGAAGATCTGCGAGCCGATGTGCGAGTGGATGCCGCGCAGCTCCAGGCCGGGGTGGCCGAGCACCCGGCGGACCGCCTCGGCCGCCGCGCCCCCGTTCAGCGAGAGCCCGAACTTCTGGTCCTCGTGGGCGGTGGCGATGAACTCGTGGGTGTGCGCCTCGACGCCGACCGTGACTCGGATCAGCACCGGCTGGCGCACGCCCTGCCGGCCGGCGATCGCGGCCAGCCGCTCGATCTCCTCGTAGGAGTCGAGCACGATGTGGCCGACGCCGGTCTTCACCGCGTGTTCGAGCTCGTCCACCGACTTGTTGTTGCCGTGCAGCGCGATCCGCTCCGGCGGCATCCCGGCGGCCAGCGCCACGGCCAGTTCGCCGACGCTGCACACGTCGAGGTTGAGGCCCTCTTCGTGGAGCCAGCGCACGACCGCCTTGGAGAGGAAGGCCTTGCCCGCGTAGTAGACGTCCGCGCCGGTGCCGAAGGCCTCGCGCCAGGCGCGGGCCCGGGTCCGGAAGTCGTCCTCGTCCATGACGTAGGCCGGGGTGCCGAACTCGGCGGCGAGCCGCTTGACGTCGAGGCCGCCGACGGTGACCACGCCGTCCGCACCGCGGGCGACGGTCTTCGACCAGACCTTGGGGTCGAGCGCGTTCAGGTCGCTCGGCGGCGCCTGGTAGTGGCCCTCGGTCAGCACGTCGCCGTGCCGGGGGCCTGCGGGGTGTGCGGAGCGGCTCATCTCTGCTTACTTCCTTGGCTTATGGCGAGGGGCGGCGACGGTCCTCGTTGACCGTCCGCCGCCCCCGCTGTGCGCTTGGGGGTGGTCCTACATCCGCTCGGGCGCCGTCACGCCCAGGAGCGTGAGGCCGTTGGCCATGACCGTGCGGGTGGCCTCGACCAGCCACAGCCGGGCCCGGTGCGTGTCGTTGAGCTCTTCGTCGCCCTTGGGCAGGAACATGCAGTTCTCGTACAGGCGGTGGTACTTGCCCGCGAGGTCCTCCAGGTAGCGCGCGACCCGGTGCGGCTCGCGCAGCTCGCCGGCCGTGGCCAGGATCCGCGGGAACTCGCCGAGGGCGCCGAGGACGTCGTTCTCCCACTGCGTGGCGAGCAGCTCGGGTTTGAAGTCCCCGGCCGGGCCCTTGTCGACGCCGAGCTCCGCGGCCTTGCGGGCGACGCCGCACATCCGGGTGTGCGCGTACTGGACGTAGTAGACCGGGTTCTCGTTGGTCTGGCTGGTCAGCACGTTGATGTCGAGCGTGATCGTGGAGTCGGTGGAGGAGCGCGCCAGGGTGTACCGGGCGGCGTCCACGCCGATCCAGTCGACCACGTCGTCGATGGTGATGATGTTGCCGGCCCGCTTGGACATGCGGACCTCTTCGCCGTCGCGAAGCATCTTCACGAACTGGCCGATCTTGACCTCGATGTTGCGGTCCATGTCGTCGCCCGCGCAGGCCGAGATGGCCTTGAGGCGGTTGACGTAGCCGTGGTGGTCCGCGCCCAGCATGTAGACGGAGACCTCGGAGCCGCGGTCGCGCTTGGAGAGGTAGTAGGCGGCGTCGGCGGCGAAGTAGGTGGTCTCGCCGTCGGCCTTGACCAGGACGCGGTCCTTGTCGTCGCCGAAGTCGGTGGTGCGCAGCCAGATCGCGCCGTCCCGGTCGAAGACGTGGCCCTGCTCGCGCAGCCGCTCGATGGCCTTCTCGACGGCGCCGGAGTCGTGCAGCGACTTCTCCGAGAACCAGACGTCGAAGTGGGTGCCGAACTCCTCCATCGAGCGCTGGATCTCGGCGACCATGAGCTTGAGGCCCTCGGTGCGGAACACCTCCAGCTGCTCGCCCTCGGGCAGGTCCAGCACGCCGGGGACGCCGTCCACGATCGCCTTGGCGATGTCGACGATGTACTCGCCGACGTAGCCGTCGGCCGGCACGGGCTGCCCGTTGGCGGCGGCCTTCAGCGAGCCGGCGAACTTGGAGATCTGCACGCCGGCGTCGTTCAGGTAGTACTCGGTGGTGACGTCGGCGCCGGTGGCCCGCAGCACCCGGGCGAGCGAGTCGCCGACGGCGGCCCAGCGGACGCCGCCGATGTGGATCGGGCCGGTCGGGTTGGCGGAGACGAACTCCAGGTTGATCTTCAGGCCCTTGAGCGCCTCGTTGCGGCCGTAGGACTCGCCCGCCTCGACGATGCTCCGCGCCAGCGCGCCCTGGGTGGCGGCGTCGAGCGTGATGTTCAGGAAGCCCGGCCCGGCGATGTCGACCTTGGCGACCCCGGGCAGTTCACGCAGACGGGCGGCCACCAGGTCGGCCACGGCTCGCGGCGGCCGACCGGCCGACTTCGCGAGCTGGAGGGCCACGTTCGTCGCGTAGTCGCCGTGGTCCCTGTTCTTGGGTCGCTCGACCGTCACGTGCTCGGGCACGGCGACGGCCAGCTCGCCCGCCTCGACGGCGGCGCTCACTGCGGCCTGGACTGCCTGGGAAAGCTCTGCGGGGGTCACGACGCCAAGCGTAGGCGAGACGGGGTACCCGCTCGCCACCCGGTTTGCCGGTTGAGACGCCCGCGCGCCGTGCTCAGCCGCGATCCGTGCGCTCTGTTCGCTCAGGGCGAAACCCGTCCGGCCTCGCCGCCCGCGCCATCAGCCGCCACACCAGCGCCACCAGATCGGCGGGGTCGAAGGGCTTGCCCAGGTAGCCGTCCACCCCGACCGCCTCCCCGAGATCGAGGTCGGCCGGCGTGCAGGCGCTGACGATCGCGATCGGCAGCCCGCTGGTCACCGGCGCCGCCCGCAGCCGGGCCGCCGTCCGCAGGCCGTCCAGCCGCGGCATCACGACGTCCAGCGTCACCACGTCCGGCCGCACCCGGCGGACCACCTCCAGGCACTCGGCGCCGTCGGCGGCGGTCACCACCTCGAAGCCTTCCAGTTCCAGGTTGACCCTGATCAGCTGACGGATCACCTCGCTGTCGTCCACCACGAGGACCCGCCCGGACACTCCCGACACCTCACCGAGGGTATCGGCGCGCCCGCCGCCCCGTCCGGCCTTTCCGGACTTCCGCTCCCCCTCCGCTCCCCGCCGCCGGGCCGGTGGTGGAAACCCGTGCACGGACCACGCCCCGGGCCTGGTAATGTTCTCCACGTCGAAGCGAACGCGACGACAACACCAAGCAGGCCCCCGTAGCTCAGGGGATAGAGCACCGCCCTCCGGAGGCGGGTGCGCAGGTTCGAATCCTGCCGGGGGCACTTCGCGAGAAGTGCAACAGAGGCCCAGATCAGTGGAGTTCATCCACGGATCTGGGCCTTCGTCATGTCGGCGGCGGGGCGGGCGGCATGACCGGGGCCGCCGCCCGGGAAGGACGGCGGCCCTGGCGCTCCGGGCGGCTCGCGGTCAGCCGGCCACCGGGGCGGCGAAGGTCTCGGCCGGGCCGAAGTCGGAGAAGGTGACCTTGTTGACCGCCTTCACGCCCTTCATCTCGACCTGCTGCTCGGCGTAGCGGGTGCGGCCCGCGCGGTCGATCCACTGGTCGAAGTCGAAGCCGGTGGTGCCCTTCGCCTTCAGCGACTTGTACGTCCGCGGGTCGACGGTGCTCAGCTGTTCGGTGCTGATGTGGCCGGTGAGGTGGTAGACGGCGACGCCGTCACGCGTCTCCATGCCCTTGCGCGCACCGGGGCCGGTGGCCAGCAGCAGCTTGGCGTAGTCGGTGTAGTCGACGACCGCGTTGTCGGTGGAGCGCGGCATCTTGGCCCACTCGTCACCCGGCGTGGACAGGTCGCGCAGGTAGCTGGCGTCGGCCGTCGTCAGGCTCTCGATCCAGAGGATCGGCTCGGCGACACCGGGCGCGGTGGTGCGCATCTCCATCCGGCCGGTCCAGACGCCGTTGAGGTTGCTGCGGCCCTTCATGGTCGACAGCGCCACCCCGCCACTCTCGGTGATCATGACCACCGAGACCGCGTAGGGCGACTTGTCGGCCGCCGCCAAGGCCTGCTCGGGGTCGAAGGCACCCTCGGCGGCCGGGCTCGCGGACGCGGTGGCGGCCGAATTCGCGGGCCCCGGGGCGGTGGTGGCCGGCGAGGAGGCGGTGGCCGTCGGGGAGGCCGTCGGGGAGGCAGAGGCCGCGGCGGAGGTCGGGGCCGGCTGGGCGGCCGACCCGGTGTCGTCGTTGCACCCCGCCACGGTGGCGAGGGCCAGGGCCGTCGCCGCGATCGTCAGGGCGGTGGTGCGGGAGGTGGTCACGGTTGGGGCTCTCCGGGTGTGTCGGTTTCGTCGACGGAGAGTGTTTCATGTGAAGAACGCCGTTCGAACCGCTGTCCGGGCCGGGCTCAGGAGGCCGCGTCCACCGCCTCCTCGTAGAGGGCCGCCACGGTGTGGTCGAAGGCGGCGCTGTAGGAGGTGTCGGGGCTGTCGCCGCCCTCCCGGTAGCCGCCGATGACGCCGACCACATGGCCGGTGGCGGTGCTGATCCACGGGCCGCCGCTGGTGCCGCCGGGGTAGCCGGGGCAGTCGACGACGCGCTGGTAGGTGCTCTGGCGGCCGGTGGTGTTGCCGCACAGGAGCGCCGCCTCGGTGCCGCTCGGGTACCCGTAGAGGCGGACGGTGACGCCGAAGGGCTCGTCGGTGCCGAGCTGGTTGGCGCCGACCACGTCCTCGATCCGGCGGCCGCCGTCGGACGCGGTCTCCAGGACGGCGAAGTCCTCGTCCTGGTCGCCGTCCCGCGACCAGCCGGTGGTGGTGTGGATCGCGGTGACCCGCCAGGTGCCGTAGGGGGCGGCGCCGTCGCGGTAGCCGGGGACGAAGGTGACGCCGGCGGCACTGTCGAGGCAGTGGGCGGCGGTGATCAGCAGGTTCCTCGTGGTGCTGTGCAGCACGCTGGCGGTGCAGAAGTGGTCGCCCGCCGTGACCTTGCCGCTGAACAGGGCTCCCACGGTGGCGGATTCGGGCGTGGCCGGGGCCACCGCGGTGGTGCCGAGCGGGCCCGGGACGGTGACGGCGGTGGCCGGGTCGGTGGGCGCCTCGGCGGCGGCCTGGTCGGTGGTGGCCTCGCCGGCGGCCCCGTCCGTGGGCGCCCCGGTGGCGGCCGGGGCCGCTGCGTCCGGCGCCGCGTCCGGCGCCGAGGCAGAGGACGAGGGCGCGGGCGAGGGCGAGGGGGACGACGTGGCGGCCGCCGGGGCGGTCACCGTCGGGCTGCCCGCCGCCGTCACCTCCGAGGTCACGCTGTGCGCGCCCGTGACGACGGCCGCCACGGTGAGCACCGAGAGCAGGGTGAGGAGGGTGGGGGCCAGAAGCCGGCGTCGGGGCTGAAGGCGACGGTGCTGGCCCATGCCTGGTCCTCCTGACCTGGATGTCGGTGCGCGTACCGTCCGACTATGGCCCAGGGAGCTGGGAGGGCTGTGATGTCCGGCTGGGAGCCGGATGAGAAATCCTCCGCCCGGCGGCCCGGGGCCGGTCGGTCCCGGGGCGTCACCCCGGGGTCCGGCGCCCCCCGGCACGGCGGCGCCTCCCCGCTCCCGGGGTGGCCGGGAGCGGGG
>NZ_JBHWUI010000221.1:0-11224 GCF_042737525.1 Kitasatospora sp. NPDC059973
TAAGAGACAGGCGGGGGGGCCGCGCGCCGGGGCGTTCGTGGTCGCACCTCCGGGGTGGCGCGCGGCGCGGGAACGGCGAAGCGCCCGGCCTCCGAGATGGAGGCCGGGCGCTTCAGCGTGGCGTCAGAGCTGGACGCCGAAGTCCTGGGCGATGCCCGCGAGGCCGGAGGCGTAGCCCTGGCCGACGGCGCGGAACTTCCACTCGGCACCGTTGCGGTAGAGCTCGCCGAAGATCATGGCGGTCTCGGTGGCGGCGTCCTCGGAGAGGTCGTAGCGGGCGATCTCGGCACCGCCGGCCGCGTTGATCACGCGGATGTAGGCGTTGCGGACCTGGCCGAAGTTCTGCGAGCGGGCGACCGCGTCGTAGATCGAGACCGGGAAGGTGATCTTGACGGCCTCGGCCGGCAGGCCGGCGAGGTTGACGTTGATCGCCTCGTCGTCGCCGGCGCCCTCGCCGGTGCGGTTGTCACCGGTGTGGACGACGGTGCTGTCCGGGGTGCTGGTGTTGTTGAAGAAGACGAAGTGGCTGTTGGACAGCACCTTGCCGTCGGCGTTCAGCACGATCGCGCTGGCGTCGAGGTCGAACTCGGCGCCCGTCGTGGTCCGGACGTCCCAGCCGAGACCGACGGTGACCGCGGACAGGCCGGGGGCCTCCTTGGTCAGCGAGACGTTGCCACCCTTGGAGAGGCTCACTGGCATGGTGTTTGCTGTCCCTTCGTTGCTTTGCCGGGATAACGCGGGAGAACGTGGACTTGGTTCCACGCCGCGCGGCACACATTCTTCGGAGCGGATGACCGGTGGGCAATGGCCGGGGCCGAGCTCGCTCAGATTCGGCGGAAGCGGCCCTGAAGTGACCAGATGTTCGGATTGTCGGCCAGCTCGGGGTGCATGTCGAAGAGATCGGCCAGCGTGTCCTGGAGGAAATCCCGGGCCTCGCGGCGCAGGTCGCCGTGGCGGACCACCGCGGGCGCCTCGTCCGGCAGCCAGGTGGCGCTCACCTCGACCCAGTTGAACCGGCGGGCGAACCGCAGCAGCTCGGTGTTCTGGGTGAAGTCGAGGTCGCAGGCCTGCACCCGGGCGGCGCGGCCGCCGTCCGGGTCCCGGTCCAGCTCCTCGACGATGTCGCAGAGCGCCCAGGCGAAGTCCAGCACCGGCACCCAGCCCCAGGCGGTGGAGAGTTCCGTGCCGTCGGCGTCCAGGTAGACGTCGCCGCAGAAGAGGTCGTACCGCAGGGCGTGCACCGAGGCGCTGCGGTAGTCGGTCTGCGGGGGGTCGGGGAAGCGGTTGGAGAGGGAGTAGCCGAGCTCGATCACGTACGCCATTGTCGGGGCTGCGGGCGGTCCCGGATGACCGGGTGACCGGATAACCGCGTGACCGGGGGCGCGGGGCACGGGATGATGGGCGCATGCCCGAGCCCATTCGCGTCCGGGGATCGGTGGTCGTCCCCGACGCCGAGCTCGTCTGGCGCTTCTCCCGTTCCTCCGGCCCCGGTGGCCAGCACGTCAACACCTCCGACACCCAGGTCGAGCTGCGCTACGACCTGGCCGCCTCCGCGGCGCTGCCCGAGGTGTGGAAGCAGCGCGCCCTGGAGCGGCTGGCCGGGCGGCTGGTGGACGGGCGGGTACTCGTGGTGCGCGCGTCGGAGCACCGCTCGCAGTGGCGCAACCGCGAGGTCGCCGCGGCCCGGCTGGCGTCCCTGCTGGGGGAGGCCACCGCACCGCCGCCGAAGGCCCGCCGGGCGACGAAGCCCAGCCGGGGCATGGTGGAGCGGCGGCTGACCAACAAGCGGCACCGCGCCGAGCTGAAGCAGGGCCGCCGCTCGCCGAAGGGCGAGTAGCGCGTCGGCCGCGGTCAGCCGAGCTGCCGGTAGCCGCCGTGGAAGTAGAGCAGCGGGCGGCCGCCGGCGTTCGGTACCGCGGCCTCCAGGACGCGGCCGAGCAGCAGGGTGTGGTCGCCGGCGGCTATCCGCTGCTCGGTGCGGCACTCCACGGTGGCGAGCGCGCCGTCGATCAGCGGTGCTCCGCTGCGCCGGCCCCGGTGGTGCGGGGCGTCGGCGAACAGCAGCCGGTCGCTGAGCCGGCCCTTCATGGCGAACCGCGAGCCGAGCGCCTTCTGCTCCTCGGCGAGCAGGGAGACCGCCCAGGTGTCGGCGCGGGAGAGCACCTCGTCCATCCGGGAGTCCTCGCGGACGGAGATCAGCACCAGCGGCGGTTCCAGCGAGACGGAGAGGAAGGACGTGGCGGTCATGCCGACGTCCTCGCCGTCCTCCGGGTCGTGGACGGTCACCAGGCTCACGCCGGAGGCGAGCTGGGAGAGGGCCGCCCGGAACTCGTCGGGCGTCGCTTGGGAGGCAGCTTCGGGCTGCGGAGCCGAGTACACGTACCGCACGGTAGTCGGCGGCCGCGCGAAACGGCATCGGGCCGTGGTCGTAGGACCATCGGCGCAGAGGTTACGTTCCGCGCCGAGGCTCACCCTCAGGGGTGAAGTGGAGGGACTGCCGGGCGGCAGGCGGCTTCAGTGCACGGGCAATGCGGCCGACCACCAGAAATGTTCCTATAAAGCCTTATGTCCCGTTATGGGGCGGATGAGCTGATTAAGGGCGCATAAGTGTCGTGTGATTTAAGTCACAAGTGGTGGCCTATTGCTGACCGAGCGTGCCGAACGCTGTGCTCCCTGTGATTCAGTTCTTCTGGCAATCGGACGATAACCATTCAAGAACTATCCGAAGCAGCCGGGGAGCCCCCGCATGGAAGCCGAGTCGGAGCCGTACGTCCGCCTCGCGACCCTCCGCACCTTGCACCGGGTCGTGGCGGACCTCAACGCTGCCCGCAGCCTGGCGGGCACGCTGCAGGCTGTGGTCGAGGGTGCGGTCCACGGGCTCGGATTCGACGCCGCGGCGGTCAGCCTGGTCCGTCCGGACGGCGACCTCGTGGTGGCGGCCGTCTGGGAGCTGGAGGAGAGCGCCATGGGCGGCCCCTCCGTCCTGCTGGGCCAGGTCGGCTCGCGCGAGTCCTGGGACCGGCTGCTCGGCGTCAGCGACCACTGGGGCACCCTGCGCTTCCTGCCCTACGACCGCGGCTGGGCCGTGGCCAGCGACATCCCGCGCTGGATCGGTGACGGCCCGATGCCCGTCTACGCCAACGACTGGCACCCCGCGGACGGGCTGCTCGCCCCGATGTACAGCGCCGGCGGCGACCTGCTCGGCGTGCTCTCGGTGGACCGCCCGCGCAGCGGCAAGCGACCCGGGGCCTGGACCCGCGAGGCGCTGGAGATGTTCTCGCTGCAGGCCTCCATCGCGATCGGCAACGCCCGGCTGCGGGCCGAGATGCAGCGCGCGCTGGCCCGCCTGGAGAAGGAGCAGCAGGCCCTGCGGGCCAGCGAGGAGAGCTTCCGCCAGGCCTTCGAGTACGCGCCCAGCGGGATGGCCATCACCGAGCTGCACGGCGCCGGGCGCGGCCAGCTGACCAGGGTCAACGACGCGCTCTGTCGACTGCTCGGCCGCCCCCGCGCGGTGCTGCGCCAGCAGAGCTTCGCCGACCTCGTCCACCCCGACGACCGGGCCCTGCTGGAGCGCACCAGTGCCGAGAGCGGCCGGGCCGAGCTGCGGCTGTCCCGCCGGGACGGCGGATACCAGTGGGTGTGCCTGCGCAACTCGATCGTCGCGGACGCGGCCGAGGGCCCGAGCTTCCTGCTCACCCACGTCGAGGACATCGAGGACCGCAAGCGCCACGAGCTCCAGCTCGCCCACCGGGCCAGCCACGACGCGCTCACCGGGCTGCCGAACGGTGCCGAGCTGAAGGCCCGGCTGGGTCGGCGGCTCTGCAACGAACCGCAGACGGTCGGCGCCGTCGCCGGACACCCGGCCGGACAGGGCGAGGGGGCGTACTCGCCGGCGTACAGCGGCTACGCCGTCGACTCCTACAGCGCCCACGCCGCCTACGAGGGGCTGGACGGGGCCGACCCGCGGACCGGCGGGACGCACGGCTACGGGCTGCCCGACGGCTACCCGGTGGCGGCCGCCGGCTACGGCGAGCACGAGCACGCGGTGGTCCCCGCCGACCACGGCCCGGGCGGGGACGTCTGGTCGGGCCCGTTCCGGTCGGGCGGCGCGGCCGCGGCGGACAAGGGGCTCGCGGTGCTCTTCTGCGACCTCGACGGCTTCAAGTCGATCAACGACCGGTTCGGCCACAACGCGGGCGACGCGGTGCTGGTCGAGGTCGCCCGCCGGCTGAGCCAGGCCGTCCGGGAGGGCGACACGGTGGCGCGCCTCGGCGGCGACGAGTTCGTGGTGCTGGCCGACGGCATCGGCCGCGAGGAGGCCAAGGACCTCGCCCACCGGCTGCGCAACGCGATCATCCCGCCGATGCGGATCGACGGCCGCGGGATGCGGGTCGGGGTCAGCCTCGGCGTCGGCTGGGCCGGCTGCGGGATGAGCATCGAGGAGGTGCTGCACACCGCCGACGAGCGGATGTACGACGAGAAGCGGGCCCGGGGCGGCGCGGTGCGCGGGGCCCGGGGCGAACGCTCCCACCGCCGGGCGGGTTAGCCCCGGACGGCGGCCCGGGCGCCCGGTGTCCCGTGGCGGTGAGGTGAAAGCTACTCGCAGGTTGTCAAGGGGTCTTTTCGGCGGATCGGCTGCGGCAGGTAGGGTTCCCGGGTACGAGCGACCACCACGTGCGCCGACGGCGGGGAAGTCCGGCGGCGCCACCGCGATGGGGAGTTGACCACCGTGACGACCGCCGGCAGCAACGGAGTGCCCGAGGGCCCGGAGGGCGGTGCCCCCCAGGACGACGATCCCTTCGGCTACCTCTACCGTCCGGCCGGCGGCGGCGCCGCGCAGCCGGCCGAGCCGCAGCAGGGCGTACCCCGTACGTCGTACAACCGGCCGATGGAGGTCGGCCGTGCGCAGTACGGGCAGCAGCGCCAGCAGCCGTACCCGCCGCAGCAGGGCTACCCGCAGGGGCAGCCGTACCCGCCGCAGCAGGCCGAGTACGGCGGTGCGCCCACGCAGCACCAGCCGCCCGTGCCGCACCAGCCCGCGCAGCACCTGGAGTACGGCGGCGACGCGCCCACCCAGCAGACCCGGTACGCCGAGCGCTCCCGGCCGCAGCCGGGTGAGGAGCGGGCGAGCAGCGGGAGGAGCAAGGGCGCGGTGATCGGCGCGGTGGCGGTGGTCGCGGCCATCGCGATCGGCGCGGGCATAGCGCTCTCCACCGGCGACCCGGACGGCGGCAAGAGCGGAAAGAGCGGCACCCAGACCACCGCCCCGCCGGCCCCGAGCGCCACCACCGCCGGCCCGTCCGCCTCCGGCACGGCCTCGCCCGGCGCCACCGCCACCTCGGGTCCGGCCACCGTCGACGCGGGCCAGCTGCAGGGCCAGAACGCCCCGTCCGGCAACACCGTCAAGGGCGCCAAGTCGGCGGACGGCAGCTACCTGACCCTCCAGCCGGGTGCGACCGTGAGCTGGACCGGCGACGTCGCCACGGCCGGCACGTACAAGCTGACCGTGCACTTCAACAACGCGGGCAGCGACGTGAAGGCCTCGGCCGCGGTCAACGGCAAGGACTGGCCGAGCGGGCTGTCGCTCAAGAACTACTCGCCCGGCAAGGACCCGGCGTCCTCCTGGTACACCACGTTCATACTCCCGCAGTTTCAGGCGGGCTCGAACACCGTCGCCATCATGAACCCGAGCGGCGGCCCGGTGCTGATCGACCAGCTGACCGTCGAGCCGTACGGCGGCTGACCGGCGCGCGGACGCGAAACGGCCGCCCGTTCCCGAGGGGGAGCGGGCGGCCGTCGCGCGTCCGGTGTCAGGCGGGCCGCACGGCGGCGAAGGTGTCGCCGCCGGTGATCCACTCGCCCCGGCGCATGACGGCGACGAGGTCGTAGCCGTCGGAGTCGAGGACGACGAGGTCGGCGTTCTTGCCGGCCTCCAGCGAGCCGGTCGAGTCGGCGAGACCGAGCAGGCGGGCCGGGACGGTGCTGAGCGATTCGACGGTGTCGGCCAGGGAGAGGCCGTTGACGGTGACGGAGCGCTTGAACGCGACGTCCAGGGTGAGGGTCGAGCCGGCGATCGCGCCGCCCTCGACCAGCCGCGCGACGCCGTCCTTGACCTCGACCTGGAGCGGGCCGAGGGGGTAGAGGCCGTCGCCCATCCCGGCGGCGCCCATGGCGTCGGTGATCAGCGCGACCCGGGAGGCGCCGGCCGTGCGGTAGGCGAGGTCGAGGACGGACGGGTGCAGGTGCACGCCGTCGTTGATCAGCTCGACGGTGACCCGCTCGTCCTCCAGCAGCGCCACGATCGGGCCCGGGGCGCGGTGGGCGATGCCGGGCATGGCGTTGAACAGGTGGGTCGCGACGGTGGCGCCGGCGTCGACGGCTTCGAGGGTCTTCGCGTAGTCCGAGTCGGTGTGGCCGACGGCGGCGATCACGCCGAGGTCGGCGAGCATCCGCACCGACTCCAGGCCGCCGGGCAGCTCGGGGGCGAGGGTGACCATCTTGGCGTGGCCGCGGGCCGCGTCGACGAGCTTGCGGACCAGTGCCGGGTCCGGGTCGCGCAGCAGGTCGGGGCGGTGCGCGCCGCAGCGGTTGTGGGAGATGAACGGGCCCTCGAAGTGGATGCCGGCCAGGACGCCGTCCTCGACGAGTTCGGACAGCACGCCGGCCTGGCGGGCGACCTCGTCGATCTCGCCGGTGACGGTGGAGGCGACCGTGGTGGTGGTGCCGTGTGCGAGGTGGACGCGGGCGGCCCGCAGGGCCTCCTCGGCGATCCCGGAGGCGTAGGAGGCGCCGCCGCCGCCGTGGACGTGCAGGTCCACGAAGCCGGGGACGACGGTGTACCCGGTCAGGTCGAGATCGCCCGGCCGCGCCGCGCCGCCCGTGATGCCGGCGATCCGGTCGCCCTCGACCGTGAGCCGGTCGCCCTCGACGACACCGCCCGGCAGGACCAGCCGGGCGCCGGCCAGGGCGATGCCCGCGGGCAGGCCCGCCGATTCGATTCGCGCGGTGGTCACGCGGTCACCTCCATGGAGAGCAGATCCCAGGCGAGCAGGCCGGCGCCCAGGGACGCGGCGGTGTCTTTGAGCATGGCGGGTACGACCTCGGGGGGCATCTGGAAGGTCAACCGCTCGGAGACCGCCGCGCGCAGGGGCGTGAAGAGGGTGTCGCCGGCCTCGGCGAGGCCGCCGCCGACGATCACCGTGGACGGGTCGAGCAGGCTCTGGGCGAGCACGATGCCGTCGGCGAGGGCGTCCACCGCGTGCTGCCAGACCGCGACCGCGCGGGGGTCCCCGGCGTCCACCGCGACGGCGCAGGATGCCGCGTCGGCGTCGGGGTCCCCGCTGGCCGCGGCCCAGGCCCGGGAGACGGCGGAAGCGGAGGCGAGGGTCTCCAGGCAGCCCCGGGCGCCGCAGCCGCACCGCGGCCCGCCCGGGCGGACCACGACGTGGCCGATCTCGCCGCCGTAGCCGTGGGCGCCGGCCTCGATCCGGCCGCCGATGCCGATGGCGCCGGCGATCCCGGTGCCCAGCGCGACGAACAGGAAGCGCTCCACACCCCGCCCGGCGCCGAGTCGGCCCTCGGCGAGCCCGCCGGAGCGCACGTCGTGGCCGAGCGCGACCGGCATCGCGGTGCCGCCCGCCCCGGCCAGGCGCGCGCCCAGCAGGTCGCGCATCGGGAGGTCCCGCCAGCCGAGGTTGGCGGAGAAGACCGCGATGCCGTTCTTCTCGTCGATCGTCCCCGGGACGGCGACGCCCGCCGCCAGCGGGGCGACGCCGAAGCGGCTGCGACCTTCGTCCGCCAGGTCGGCGGCGAAGTCGAGGATGGCGGCGACGACGGCATCAGTGCCGTGCTCCCGCCCGGTCGGTCGGCGTGCCTCGAACAGCACGGAGCCGTCCTGGGCGAGCAGCGCGGCCTTCATGCCGGTGCCGCCTACATCGAGTGCGATGACGTGCTTCACGGAGGACAGTTTCCCTTGGCTGGGTCGGAGAGGTCTAGTCCAGTTGTCGGATTGGTCTGGTCCAAAGTAGGTGAGCTTTGTCGCAGAACCATGTGGTGTGCGGCACTTTGCGCCCGCCCGGAGAGGGCGGTTTTCACGCCGATTCATTGCGCATCGTGCAATGACCTCCGCACTTCGATAACTACCCGGCGGGGACGGCCCACAGGTGTGGACCACTGTGCACCGCATTTGGCAGGGTTGCCGCCTCCCCTCCGCCGGATTCCCCCCTCCGGCCCCCCGCTTCCTTTCACCCCCCGAAGGCGGTACCCGCGTTGATCAGGCGCGCCCAGGCCCCCACCCGGCTGCTCGGCACCGCGCTGGCCGGAGCGCTGCTGCTCACCGGCTGCGGCGGCCAGGACGACAAGACCGTCACCCTCAAGCTGGTGGCGGCCGACTACGGCGAGGACGCGGCCACCAGCTCCAAGCTGTACTGGGACGACGTCGCCCGCCGCTTCGAGGCCGCCAACCCGGACATCCGGATCGACGTCGAGGTGACGAGCTGGACCGACATCGGCAAGCGGGTCGACGACCTGGTGGCCGCCGGCAAGTCGCCCGACCTGCTGCAGACCGGCGGCTTCGCCGACCAGGCGGTGGCGAACCGGCTGTACCCGGCGGGTGACGTCCTCTCGCTGGAGACCCAGGCCAACATCATGGAGTCGTTCGCGCACGCCGGCCAGGTGCTCGGGACGCAGTACGGCATCCCGTTCGTCTCCTCCTCCCGGGTGCTGTTCTACAACAAGGCGGTCTTCCAGAAGGCCGGGATCACCCAGCCGCCGGCCACCTGGAACGAGCTCCGGCAGGCCGCCGAGAAGATCAAGGCCAAGGTGCCGGGGGTCACCCCGTACGGGCTGCCGCTCGGCCCCGAGGAGGCCCCGGCCGAGTCGATGCTGTGGACGCTGAGCGGTGGCGGCAGCCTCTCCGACGACGTCGGCAACTACACCATCGACAGCACGGAGAACCAGGCCACCTTCACCTGGCTGCGCACCAACCTGGTCGACACCAAGCTGACCAACCCCGATCCCGGGAAGACCAACCGCACGCCGATGTTCACCGACTTCGCGGCCGGGAAGGTCGCGATGCTCAACGGGCACCCGACGCTGCTGCGGATGGCGGCCAAGGGCAAGATCGACTTCGGCACGGCGCCGATCCCGAAGAAGGACGGGCTGGCGAAGACCGGCAGCCTCGGGGTGGCCGACTGGATGATGGCGTTCAAGGCGAACGGGCACCGCAACGAGATCCGCAAGTTCCTCAGCTTCGTGTACGCCAAGGACAACCAGCTCAAGTTCGACGAGACGTACAACCTGCTGCCGGTCACCCAGGACGCCTTCACCGCGGTGACCAAGGACGGGAGGCACGAGGACCTCAAGCAGTTCGCGGCCGGGCTGACCAACGCGAGCTTCTACCCCTTCGGGGACCCGGCCTGGGCGGACGTCAGCAACCGGATCAAGGCGGGCATCGGCGGCGCCGTGACGGGCGACGCCAAGCAGGTGCTGGAGGGGCTCCAGGAGTCCGCGGTGAAGGAGGCGGCCCGGGTCCGCAAGTGACGGATCCCGGGCCGGGCGGCGGGTGCGGACGTCAGAGGGTGATGGCGTAGGCCTTGCGGAGGGTCTCGTGGACCGTCCACGTGGTGCGGTCGCCGGCCCGCAGGACGGCGCAGTCGCCCGGACCGACCTCCAGGGTCGGGCCGCCGTCGATCTCGACGGTGGCCCGGCCGCTGAGCACCACGAACATCTCGTCGGCCTCGACGTCGGTGACCACGCCGGGGGTGATCTGCCAGATGCCGCGCAGCTGGCGGCCGTCGGGGGACTCGGAGAGCACGCGGCCGGAGACCTCGGGGGTGCCGGAGACGATCTGGGCCGGGTCGAGCGGGTCGGGTTCGAGCTCGGCAGTCGGGATGTGCACGGCGAAGCTGGGCGTCATGGGGGTGACGCTAGCCCGGGCGGGGACGCCGGCGGGGGCGCAAGGTGTGTCGCCTCGCCGGGGGAGAATGACACTCCGTAGTGCTGGACGGAGGTGGGTCGCGGATGGGTGCGGGGACGGACGGGCTCGACGAGCGGGACACGGCGGTGCTGGAGCTCGAAGGGCGGCAGTGGCGGACGGCCGGGGCCAAGGAGCGGGCGATCCGCGAGGAGCTGGGGCTCTCCAGCACGCGCTACTACCAGCTGCTGAACGCCCTGCTGGACCGGCCGGCGGCGCTGGCGCACGCGCCGGTGCTGGTGAACCGGCTGCGGCGGGTGCGGGAGGCACGGCGCGCGGCCCGGTAACCCGGGTGGTCCCGGGCCGCTCGGGCTGCCGGGGCGTTCCCGGGGCCGGGGGCGGGTCGGGCCCGGAAGGCTGGGTAGGTTCCGGACATGGGTCTTGAGGACATGGGTCTTGAGGAGATGGCGGAGCCGGGGAACGAGGCCGGACGGGCGGGGCTGGAGGCGATCCTCCGGGCGCCCCGGGAGGCGGTGGTGGCGCTCGACTTCGACGGGACGCTGGCGCCGATCGTGGCGGATCCGAGCCGGGCGCGGGCACATCCCGGGGCGGCGGGCGCGCTGGCGGAGCTGGCGCCCCGGGTCGGCGCGATCGTGGTGGTGACCGGCCGGCCGGCCGCCCTGGCGGTCGAGTACGGCGGGTTCGGCGGCGTCGACGGCGTGGTGGTGCTCGGGCACTACGGGGCCGAGCGCTGGGAGGGCGGCGAGCTGACGGCGCCGCCGGCGCACCCGGGAGTAGCACGGGCGCGCGCCGCGCTGGACGGCGTACTGGCGCGGGTCGGAGCGCCGGCCGGGACGTGGGTGGAGGACAAGGGGCGCTCGCTGGCCGTCCACACCCGGCGGACGGAGGCGCCGGAGGAGGCGTTCGAGCTGCTGCGCGCCCCGGTGGAGGCGCTGGCCGCCGAGCACGGGCTGGTGGTGGAGCCGGGCCGGCTGGTGCTGGAGCTGCGGCCGCCGGGGGTGGACAAGGGCGCCGCGCTGACCGGGTTCCTGCGCGAGCGGGGCGCCCGGGCGGTGCTCTACGCGGGGGACGACCTGGGGGACGTGGCGGCCTTCGCGGCCGTGGAGAAGCTGCGCGGCGAGGGGCTGGCCGGCCTGCTGGTGTGCAGCGGCACGGTCGACGGCGACGCGCCGGTGCGGGAGCTCGCCGACCGGGCGGACCTGGTGGTCGCCGGCCCGGCCGGCGTGGTCGGGCTGCTGACGGCGCTGGGAGCGGCGCTCGGGGACCGGGCCCAGGGCTCCTAGAGTCGGC
>NZ_JBHWUI010000222.1:0-11104 GCF_042737525.1 Kitasatospora sp. NPDC059973
CCGCTGGGCGGTGCGTCCCCTCCGTCGTTCTCCCGCGGCTCCCGGCTCAGGGGGCGCGGCTCAGGGGGCGGGCGTCTGCGTCAGGTCGTAGAAGGTGGTGCCGCCCACCGTCTTCGCGGTGAAGTGGCTCGCCACCCAGGTCTCGATCTGGGCGGTCTGCGACTCCTGGGCGCCGCCGTCGGCACCGGTGGTCGGACCGGCGGTCGCGGCGGGATCGGTGCCGGTGCCGGTCCCGGTCCCGGTGCCCGTGCCCGTGCCGGGGCCGGCCGTCCGGCGGGAGCCGCCGCTGATGAACCAGTGCACCTTGCCCTCCCGGACGTACTGCCGGAAGGCGTCCAGGCCGAGCGACGGGTCGGTGCCGTTGAAGCCGCCGAGGGCCATCACCGGTTCGCCCGAGGCGAGTTGGTAGCTGGCGGCGGTCTGCGAGCCGCCGGTCGCGGCGGCCCAGGTGTAGCGGTCGGCGTCCTGCCGGAGCAGGGCGGCGGCCTCGTCGCTCACGGTGGCGCCGTTCAGCAGCCCGCCGATGCCGCCGGGGGCGCCGCCGGCCATCCCGCCGCCGCCGAAGCCACCCGTGCCGCCGAAGCCGCCGGCGGCGCCGCGTCCGTTGCGGCCGCCGCCCGTCCCGTCGCCGCCCGTGCCGTCGGTGCCCGTGCCGCCCGCGCCGTTCGGGGCCCCGCCGGGCAGCTGCCCGGGCGCGCCGCCCTGACCGGGCGAGCCCTGCTGCCCGTTGAGGAAGAACCGGCCGTCGCCGCCGGGCGGCATCCCGCGCATCCCGCCCGGGCCCATCCCCCGCCCGCCCGCGACCGCCGGACCGGCCGTCACGATCGAGCCGGTGTGCGGCGTGTTCACGGTGTCCACCGCGTACGCCGCCGGACCGCCCAGCGCCGCCGCCAGACCCACCAGCCCGACCGTCGTGGCGAGCCGTGCCGCCAGCCGCCCGGCCAGCAGCAGCGCCGCCCCGGCGGCGAGCCCGCCGACCAGGACCGCCCAGCGCAGCCACGGCAGGAAGTCCGCGCTGCGCCCGAGCAGGACGTACGCCCAGACCGCCGTGACCGCCAGCGTGGCGCCCAGCACCGCGGCGTAGGGCAGCCGGTGCCGGACCCGCCAGAGGCCGTCGACGCCCATGCCGACCAGCGCCGCGACCGCCGGGGCCAGCGCCACCGTGTAGTACTGGTGGAAGATGCCGGACATGAAGCTGAAGGTCAGCGCGGTGCAGACCAGCCAGCCGCCCCAGACCAGGAAGGCCGCCCGGGCGGTGTCGGTGCGGGCGTAGCGGCGGGTCGCCCAGAGCCCGAGCAGCAGCAGGATCAGCGCGGCCGGCATCAGCCAGGCGATCTGCCCGCCGATGTCGCCGTCGAACAGCCGGGTGATGCCGGTCTCGCCCCAGCCGCCGCCGCCCATCGCGCGGCCGCCGCCGGGCGGTGCCTCGGCCCCGCCCATCAGCCGGGCGCCACCGCCGCCGACACTGCCGGTCTCGTCGCCGTTGAGCCGGCCGAAGCCGTTGTAGCCGAAGGTGAGCGAGAGGAAGCTGTTGTCCTGCGAGCCGCCGATGTACGGGCGGGCCGAGGCCGGCACCAGCTCGACCACCGCCACCCACCAGCCGCCCGCCACCACCATGGCCAGGCCGGCGGCCAGCAGTTGCCGCACCCGCCGCCAGAGCCCGGTCGGCGCGACCACCAGGTAGACCAGCGCGAACGCGGGCAGCACGAGGAAGGCCTGGAGCGTCTTGGTGAGGAAGGCCAGCCCGAACATCACTCCGGTGAACACCAGCCACCGGGTACCGGCCGCCTCGGTGGCCCGCAGCAGGCCGTACGCGGCCAGCGTGAGCAGCAGCACCAGCAGCGCGTCCGGGTTGTTGAACCGGAACATCAGCGCCGCCACCGGGGTCAGCGCCAGGGCACCCCCGGCCAGCAGGCCGCCGAGCGGCGAGAACCGGCGGCGCACCGTCGCGTACAGGGTGGCCACCGTGGCGACCGCCATCAGCGCCTGCGGGGCCAGCACCGACCAGGAGGAGAGGCCGAAGAGGCGGGCGGAGAGCGCCATCGGCCAGAGCGCGAGCGGCGGCTTGTCGACGGTGATGAAGTTCCCGGCGTCCGAGGAGCCGTAGAAGAAGGCCTTCCAGCTCTGGCTGCCCGCCTGGGCGGCCGCCGAGTAGAAGGAGTTGGCCCAGCCGGAGGCGCTCAGGCCCCAGAGGTAGAGGACGGCGGTGGCGGCCAGCAGCGCCAGCAGCGCGGGGCGCACCCAGCGCGGGTCGTCGGCGCGGCCGCGCCAGGACCGGGCCGCCAGGGTGCGCAGCCGGCCGGCCCAGGACGACGGGCCCTTGGGACCGGCGGCGGGTGGCGGGCACGGCGGGAAGAGCGCCTCGGCCGGCGCGGGGGCGGGAGCCGCTCCGGGGACGGGGGCGGGGCCGGGGAGCCCGGGGGCCGGCTGCGGCACCTCCGGCGGCGGATAGTTCGCGGCCTCCGGCCACGGTTCGCCGGCCGGAGGGGAGAAGCTGGTCGTGGTCATGGACGCTACGCTCGGCCGCCCGGCTGAGAGGACCGTGAGACCGGGCTGTGAGCCGTCTCTAATCCTGCCGGGGCCGTGCGGACGGCCACGTGCGCACGGCCCCGGCGGCCGCGGCGGGTCGGTGCGCGGTGGCCGTGCGGAGGGGTGTGCGCGGCAGGGTGTGCGCGGCGGGTGCTACGCGGCCTGGGGCATCGTCAGGTGCTTGCCCAGCCACTCCATCGCCGGCGGGATCTCCCGCGTCCAGGTGTGGAAGTTGTGGCCGCCGGTGTCCAGGGTGATCGTGGAGAGCTTGGTCGGCGCCTTGAACGCCTTCACCATGTCCTGGGTGGCGGCGTAGTTGTTCTCGTCGTGGGCGGTGGCCAGCAGCAGCGAGACCGGCGCGGCCGGCTGGTTCTGCAGCCGCCACAGCAGGTCGTTCTCCTGCTTCAGCCGGCTGTCGCCGCCGAAGAGGTCACCGGTGGTCTCGTCGATCGGTGCGGTGTAGTAGCCGGAGAGGGAGACGGCGGCCCGGTAGGCGTCCGGCTTGCGCAGCGCGAACTTCAGCGCGCAGTAGCCGCCGGTGGAGTTGCCGATCACGGCCCGGTTGGCCGGGTCGGTGCCGATCCGGTAGGTGGTGCCGAGCGCCTTGGGCAGGTCGCTGGTGAAGAAGGTCTCCACCTGCGGGCCGTTCGGGACGTCCACGCACTCGGTGTCCCGGTTGTTGACGAGGGTCGGCCGCATCATCACCAGGATGGTCGGCGGGAGCTTCTTCTGGTCGATCGCCTCCAGCGCGGAGGCCGGGTACTGCATCAGCGAGATCAGCTTCTCGGGGGTGCCGGGGTAGCCGGCCAGGACCAGGGCCATCGGGAACTTCTGCTGCGCGAAGTCGGGCTGGAAGTACTGCGGCGGCAGGTAGACGAACCCGTCGGTGCTCAGGCCGCTGCCCGCTCCTTTGACGGAGACCTTGTGGATCAGGCCGACCCGCTCCGGGTTGGAGCCCTGCTGGGCGTAGAACTTCTGCTCGCCGGTGATGGCGACGGAGGCGTTCGGCTGGTGGTCGACCACCGTGCCCGGCCCGCCGTTGGTGCCCAGGAGGTCGGTCCAGGAGCTGTAGAAGCCGAAGTAGCCGTTGGCGATCAGCCCCATCGCGACCAGCACCGAGATCTGGGTGGCGAGGAAGGCGCCGATCCGCCCGAGCCAGGCCTGCCAGCCGCGCCCGCCGAATCTCGGCCAGAGCCACATCGTGGCGGCGAAGACGCCGATCGCGAGGAGGGACGCGATGATCTGGAGGGGGAGTCCCGTAAGCCTGAGCACGTGACCGATCGTAGTTGACGGGCGGTGGCACCCCGTGCGCCCCTCTCTGCGCCCTGCCTGCGCCTCAACACGCCCCTTGTGCGCCCTGTTGACCGCGTGACAAAGGCTCGGGATCATGTCCGCGGGGAATGCACGGAGCGTGCATGAGAGATCACCGGGGGAGCGGGCATGAAGTCCTTCGTCAAGGTCGGCCTGGCGGCTGGCACAACGCTGCTGCTGGCGGCGTGCTCCAGTGGAGGGTCCGGAGGGGCGGACTCCTTCGGCCTGGGCCCGGGCAAGAGCGCCCCGGCGTCGGCGAGCGCCAGTGCGAGCCCCAGCCCGACCCCCACCCCGACCCCGACGCCGACCAAGCCGCCGTACGGGCCGGTCCTGGTGAGCTACATCGACCCGGTCAGCGCCGCGCTCGGCAAGCTCAACGCCTCCGCCGGTCTGGACGCCTTCGCCACCACCCTCCAGGAGGCGGCCACCGCCGCGTCCTCGGCCGGCAGCGGCCTGGGCCTCGCGGGCGAGCCGGCGGCCGTCAGCACGGCGCGGCGCCAGCTGGTGACGGCGCTCGGCCAGCTCTCCACCGACCTGACCAAGGTCCGCAGCGACATCAAGGCGAAGAACCTCTGTGCCACCACCTCGGCCTTCGCCCAGGTCGGCCTCTCCGAGGGCCTCAAGGCGGTGCCCCCCGCCCTCGCCCAGATGGCCGCCGCCGGGTACCCGACCACCTTCAACGTCCCGCAGACCCCGCAGCTCCAGACCCGGTCACTGGAGAACGGCACCATGGTCCGCTCGGGCCGCCTCAAGGGCGAGGGCGTCCTCAACGTCGACAACGGCGGCAGCTCCGACGCGGTGGTCTCGCTCGCCCAGAACGGCAAGTCGATCCACTCGGTCTACGTCGGCAAGGGGAAGAAGGCGTCCATCGAGGGTGTCGAGGACGGCACCTACGACGTCTTCTTCGCCGGCGGCGTCGACTGGGACCCGACGCTGAAGGCGTTCACCCAGAGCTGCGACTTCAGCAAGTTCGACGACAGCATGGCCTTCGAGACCGGTCGCACCTACACCTCGTGGTCCATCACCCTCCAGCCGGCGGTCGGCGGCAACGCCAAGACCAGCGACGTGGACGAGGACACCTTCCCGCAGCCGTAGCGGAAGAAGTACCCGCGGCGGACCGGGAGCCCGCGGCGCCGTCGGCCGGCCCGGCCGGCGGCGTTGTCCTGCGTGGGGTGCCGTCCCGTGTCGCGGGCGACGTGCGCCGGGGCGGCGAGCGGTGTGCCGACAAGGACGGGCAGATCCAGGTGCCGGTGGTGCCGGCGGGGGCGGGCAGGTCCCGGGCGGGCCTCGGAATCTGCGACATCTGACGGTTCACCCGGTGGCACCGGTCCTGCCGCCGCACCGCCGGGCAGGCCCGCGGGCGGCGCCGCGGACCTGTGGTGCACATCTCGAACCTGCCTCCCGGGTAGCAGGTTTGGGGCGGGGCGCGTGCTGCGACCTCGGGTGATGGGGCGTAGGGCGGCGAAGGCCGTGGCAGCGGCGCGGAATCGGTGGCGCGAGTTCTGTCGGCATGGTTGACCCGTTGAGGTGGGCATGGCACTTTCGTGCGGCGCGGGCGTCCGCGACCGGTCGTACGCCCCGCAATCCCCCACAAGGAGAAGCATGTTCAAGAGACTTGCCGCCCTCGTCGGCGCAAGCGCCGTCGTCGCGGGTGGGCTGACCCTCGCCGCGACCCCCGCCCAGGCGGTCCAGGCCGGCGATCTGACGTCCACCATCGCGCTGAGCAACTGCTCGGCCTCGCTGGTCCGTTACCCCTCGTCGGTGGACACCGACCGGGCCCTGATGCTCACCAACGGCCACTGCCTGCCGACGATGCCGGCGGCCGGACAGGTCATCCAGAACCAGAGCGTCAGCCGCAGCGGCACGCTGCTCGGCTCCTCGGGCAACTCGCTCGGCACCGTCCAGGCGGACAAGGTCCTCTACGCGACCATGACCGGCACCGACGTCGCCCTGTACCAGCTGACCGACACCTTCGCGTCCATCACCTCGAAGTTCAGCGCCACGGCGCTGACGATCAGTGACACGCACCCGGCCGACGGCTCGGCGATGTACATACCCTCGTCGTACTGGAAGCAGGTGTGGAACTGCTCGGTCAACGGGTTCGTCGACACCCTGCGCGAGGACGAGTGGACCTGGCACGACTCGCTGCGCTACAGCGCGGGCTGCAACACCACGCACGGCACGTCCGGTTCGCCGATCGTCGACGCCGCCACGAAGAAGGTCGTCGGCATCAACAACACCGGCAACGACGACGGCCAGATGTGCACCCTCAACAACCCGTGCGAGGTGGCGGCCGACGGCACCACCAAGGCCACCAAGGGCCAGAGCTACGGCCAGGAGACGTACTGGTTCACCACCTGCCTCGGCACCGGCCGGGCCATCGACCTCAACGTCAGCGGCTGCCTGCTCACCAAGCCGGCCGGCACCAGCGTCTCGGTGACCAACCCGGGCAGCCAGAGCACCGCGCTGAACGGCTCGGTCAACCTGCAGATCTCGGCCTCCGGCGGCACCGCCCCGCTGACCTTCACGGCCACCGGCCTGCCGACCGGCCTGTCGATCAGCTCCAGCGGCAAGATCACCGGCACCGCCACGGCCGCGGGCACCTACAACGTGACCGTGACCGCGAAGGACGCCGCCAACAAGACCAGCACCGCCGCCTTCACCTGGACCGTCTCCGGCGGCGGTGGCGGCACCTGCACCCCGGCGCAGCTGCTCGGCAACGCGGGCTTCGAGACCGGCAGCGCCGCGCCCTGGACCGCCTCCAGCGGTGTCGTGGACAACAGCGCCTCGCAGGCCGCGCACGGCGGTTCGTGGAAGTCCTGGCTGAACGGCTACGGCTCCGCCCACTCGGACAACCTCTCGCAGGCGGTGGCCGTCCCGGCCGGCTGCAAGGCGTCGCTGAGCTTCTACCTGCACATCGACACGGCGGAGACCGGCTCGACGGCGTACGACAAGCTGACCGTCTCGGTGAACGGCACCGCGCTGAAGACCTACTCCAACGTGGACGCGGCGGCCGGCTACCAGCTGCGGACCTTCGACCTCTCGTCCTACGCGGGCCAGACGGTCACCGTGAAGTTCGCGGGCACCGAGGACGCCTCGCTGCAGACCAGCTTCGTGATCGACGACACGGCGCTGCAGACCAGCTGACGCCTGCGCCGTAGTCCCCTCGGCCGCCCGGTCCCCGACCGGGCGGCCGTTCGCGGGTCAGAACAGCCGGTGCCCCTTCACCCAGACGCTGCGCTTGCCGTTGGCGCCCACCAACCGGAACTTGTTGATGCCGGGGTAGGACCAGCCGACCCGGAAGAAGCTCAGCCCGAAGACGAACGCGAGGAAGGCCCACAGGAGCAGGAGCCCGAAGCCGTCCGTCGCGTCCGGGTCGTTCTCGTCCACGGTCTGCCCGCCCAGCTGGACCAGCATCGGAACGACGACCGCCAGCGAGAGCAGCAGCACCGCCCCCACCACCAGGTAGATCCACCGCTTCCGGCGCGCCGTGGAGCGGCTCTCGACCCTGGCGCAGAACGCCCGCCGGCACCGATCGCAGGTGAACGACGCCACCGCGCTGCCCTGTGGAGGGCGCTTGCGGTCCTCGCCCGAGATGATGCCGATGCTCCAGTTGACCCTCGTGGCGGTGAGCCCGGCCTCGACGCTCACCCGGCACCCCAGCGCGATCGAGTACCGCTCCTCGATCGACGGATTCCTGACTCCCATACGTCCCCCCCTGCCGCCCGCGCCCGCCGCGGGTGAGCCAGGGTACCGCCCGAGGCCGGTCCGAGGGGTCGGAATGCAGCCCAAGTTCCTTCATTTCCACGTGTGTTGATGTCAGTTGGCTCCGGGGTGGTGAGAGTGGCCCTCTGGAGGTGCCCCTTCTCTGGTGTCGTCGGGTGCCGGTGCTGCTCCTGGCCACCGGGGGCTTCCTGGTGGGCGCCGGGGGACCGCACGCGGCCCTGCCCGCGGCGCCGGTGGCACCGATGACCTCGGAGGAGGTGACGCGGCTCGTTTCCGGGCTGCTGCCGCCGGGTTCGGTCGAGGTGAGCTACGCGGGTACGCCCGGTGTGGCCGGGGGCAACGGTGACGTCTACCGGACCGACGGGACGTTCCTCTTCGACGACGGCAAGGGGGCCAGCATGATCTCCTGCACCGTCGACCGCACCGAGCTGGCCCCCGGGGCGGGCGCCGTCTGCATGGACCCGTTCAGCACGCTGCAGGACTCCTGCGAGCGCACCGACGGCCCCGACGGGTCGGTGCTGGTGATCGACAAGTTCCGGGACCGGACCGACCCGGCCCAACGGGAGTGGCGCGCGACCTTGGCGGCGCCGGACGGCCGCCGGATCCGGATCATCGAGCACAACGGCCGGCCCGCCGCGGCGAATCGGGAGGAACCGCCGCTGGACGCCGAGCAGTTGCGCGCGCTGGTGACCTCGCCGGCCTGGCAGCGGGTCGTCGACGCGCTGCCGGCCCGGGCCAACCCGCCGGTGCCGCCCGGCCCGTCGGCCACGCCGACCGGCGACCCGACCCCGTCGGCGGCCGACGTGCTCGCCCGGCTGGTGCCACTGCTGCCGCCGGGTACCACGCAGACCGCGGGGGCGGGGCCAGGTCCGCCCCGTGGGGTGGGTCACGGTGCGGTGCGGGGGATCTGCTGCTGCCACGCGCGGGTGGCGGGGGCCCGCTCGGCGGGCCACGGCGCGGGGCGGGCCGGAGCCTGCCCGCGCCGCAGGCGTCAGCAGTCCGACCCTGGGGGAGGATGCCGGCACTGTCCTGGTGAGCGGGCCCCGGCGGGGCGCGACGGGGGCGTCAGGCCTTGCTGAGCCAGGCGGTGGCGTTGAGGGCGAGGGCGGCGTTGGTGCCGGCCGGGTCGTTCCAGCCGTTGAAGAGGGTGTTGCCGGACTGCCCGGTGCCGTCGTCGGCCGGGGAGCTGTCGCCCCAGATCGCGACCCGGCCGCTGCCGTAGCCGCTGGTGACGAAGAAGGCACCGGTGGTGCCGCTGTAGCCGGTCCGGTAGAGCAGGCCCTTGACGGAGGGGTTGTCGGCGGGCTTCAGGGTGAAGGTGGTGCCGGAGCGCAGGATCGAGCCGGTGACGGTGCCGAAGGCGCCGTGCAGGACGGGGTCGGCGGGGTCGTTGACGGCGCGCGGGTTGTCGGTGGAGATGTTCTTGACGTCGACGCTGAAGCCGAAGGGGTCGTTGTTGTCCACCCCGTTGTTGGTGAGCAGGTCGTTGATGACGGCGGGGGAGTCCCAGCCGTCGTTGTTGCGGTCGCTCTGGTTGTGGTCGGAGATCAGGAAGAGCCCGCCGCCGTTCTGCACGAAGCGGATCAGGGCGGCCTTCTCGGTGGCGCTGAAGCGGACGTTCGGCTCGGGCACCACGAAGGTGTCGAAGTTGGCGAGGTCGAGCGCGGCCCCGGTGCCGTAGCTGATGGTGGAGCCGGCCGGGAGGGTCTTGAGGCTGTACTGGCCGGTCTTCTGCAGGGCGACGCCCCAGGCGGAGAGCGCGCCCGTCCAGCTCTTCTCGGTGCTGGGGCTGGCGTTCTGGGCCAGCGGGTCGGGCTGGCTGGTGGAGATGATCCAGTCGGCGTTGCCGGCGGTCTCGGCCTTGGTGTTGTCGAACAGCACCCGGTGGGGGGCGGCGGCGGTGGCCGCGGTGGGGGCGGCTGCGGTGCCGGCCGCGGTGCCGGCCGCGGTGCGGGCGGTGGGGGAGGCCGAGGCGGTGGGGGCCAGGCCGGAGAGGCCGGCCGCGAGGAGGGCCGAGGCGACCAGGGCGGCAGCCGTTCTCATGCGGATCATGTGCCGTTCCTCCGTGGGGAGTTGAGGTGTCGGCGCCCGAGTATTCGCGCGTAGATCTGAGTATCCGCGCACGGTCCGTCCGGTGAAAGCCTCCGGAGGTTACGGGTATTTGTACGGTACATGGCGATCTTTGGGAGGACCGGAGCGCTTCCGGAACGCGCCCTCCGCGCGCCGTCACGTCCCGACCGCCCCGGACCAGTACTTGCGTATGACTTGCAAGTACTTCCTCGCCGAGGGAAAGATGGCCCAGCTCCGCCCGCTCCCCCGAAAGGACGACACGATGTCCAGCCCCGCCGCAGGTGCCACCGCCGTCAGATGGCGCGACCGGCTCACCCGTGAGGAGTGGATCCGCCTGGCCGGCATGGGCGGCTTCATCCTCGCGCTGCACGTGATCGGCTGGTTCACCCTCCTCGCGGTCATCGCACCCGAGCACTACGACGTCGGCGGGCAGGTGTTCGGCGCCGGGATGGGCCTCACCGCCTACACCCTCGGCATGCGGCACGCCTTCGACGCGGACCACATCGCGGCCATCGACAACACCACCCGCAAGCTGATGGGCCAGGGCAAGCGGCCGCTCTCGGTCGGCTTCTGGTTCTCGCTGGGGCACTCCTCGATCGTCTTCGGCCTCTGCGCGCTGCTCGCCTTCGGCATCCAGTCGCTGGCCGGCCAGGTCGAGTCCGACGACTCCACCCTGCACGACACGACCGGCCTGATCGGCGTCTCCGTCTCCGGGACCTTCCTGCTGCTCATCGGCCTGATCAACCTCGGCGCCTTCAACGGCATCCTCAAGGTCTTCCGCAAGATGCGCGAGGGCGAGTTCGACGAGGCCGAGCTGGAGCAGCAGCTCGACAAGCGCGGCTTCATGAACCGCATCCTGGGCCGGGTGACCAGGGCCGTCACCAAGCCCTGGCACATGTACCCGGTCGGCCTGCTGTTCGGCCTCGGCTTCGACACCGCGACCGAGGTCTCGCTGCTGGTCCTGGCGGGCGGCGCGGCCGCGTTCCAGCTGCCCTGGTACGCGCTGCTGGTGCTGCCGGTGCTGTTCGCGGCGGGGATGAGCCTGCTGGACACCATCGACGGCTCGTTCATGAACTTCGCCTACGAGTGGGCGTTCTCGAAGCCCGTCCGCAAGATCTACTACAACCTGACCGTGACCGGTCTCTCCGTCCTGGTCGCGCTGGTCATCGGCTCGATCGAGCTGATCGGGCTGCTCGGCGAGAAGCTGGACATCACCAGCGGGCCGGTCGCCTGGATCGGTGAGCTGGACCTCAACTTCGTCGGCTACGCCATCGTCGGCCTCTTCGTGCTCACCTGGGCGGCGGCGATCGCCTACTGGAAGCTCGGCCGGGTCGAGGAGAAGTGGTCGGCGGGCCTGGCGAGCGCGGCGGAGAAGGCCGAGTAGCGGCGGGGCTCCGCGGGCGGGCGGTCGGCGCCGGCCGCCCGGAGCGCGCGAACGGCGGGCCGGGGGGGGGGGGGGCCCCGGGGG
>NZ_JBHWUI010000223.1:0-10930 GCF_042737525.1 Kitasatospora sp. NPDC059973
CGCCGCCGTGCCGGACCCGCGCCCCGTCGCCCGCCCCGAGCCGGGCACGTACACCCTGGCGCCCGCCGTCCCGCTCGGCGCCGCGCAGGCCGCCGCCCCACAGCCGCCCGCGTCGGCCCCGGCCGTACCCGCCCATGCTCCCCCGCCGCCGCAGGCGCCGCCCGCGATGCCGACGACCACGCCGACCGTCCCGCCCGCGCCCCCGGCCCGGCAACCGGGGTACGGGTACCCGCAGCCCGGCCCCCAGCAGGGCGGCTACGGCTATCCCCAGCAGGCCCCGCGCCCCGGGTACGGCTACCCGCAGCCGGCCCACCAGGCACCGCAGCAGCCCTACCCGCAGCAGCAGGGCACCTACGGGTACCCGCCGCAGCCCGCACCGCAGCAGCAGGGCGGCTACGGCTACCCCCAGTCGGCCACCGCGCCGCCGTCCCAGCAGCAGGCCCAGCAGCAGGCCCAGCAGCCCGCCCCGCCGGCCCCGCAGCCCCCGGCCGCCCCCGAGGAGTTCGCGCTGCCGCCGCAGGGCCCGCAGTTCCAGCCCCGCTGACCGCCGCGCGGGGCCGCTACTCCGGCCCGGACGGGCCCTTGTACCCGCGCTGCCACTGCATCCCGAAGCCGTACAGCCGGTCGATGTCCGCCTGGAAACCGTTGACGTAGCGCACCTCGCGGCGCACCGTCAGCTGGTTGTCCCCGGAGTTCTCGATCAGCACCACCGCGCAGGAACGGGCGGCCGGGGCACGTTCCTCCAGCTTGATCTCGATCCGCGGACCGGTCTGCGGCACGATCGTCACCACCGCGTTGGCCTGCTCGAACGCGGGTGTGCCGTCGTAGATGTAGACGAAGATGAGCAGCCGCTTGAACTGGTCCTTCTTCTCCAGGTTCACGTACATCGTCTCGCCGGACGGCGCCCCGTACTGGTCGTCGCCGCTGAGCTTGACGAAGGGCGCGCGCTGGAGGTCCCCGAAGTAGCCGCCGAGCGGTTGCACCACGCCCCGGCTGCCGTCGGACAGTTCGTACATGCAGGCCAGGTCGAGGTCGACGTTGAGCTGGGCGCCCTGCTGCGTGTCCGGCTCCACCGGGCTGAGGATGCGCGGGCTGAACCAGCGCTTGAGCGCGTCCCGGCCGGAGGAGCGCGGCGCTCCTATCCGGGTGGTCCAGTGCAGGTTGACGTAGAGGTAGCCGGTGGTGGCCGCGGCCCCGGTGATCGCGTGCTGCGGTGTCGACTTGGTGAGTGTGATCTTGTGCTGCCCGCCCGGGTCCAGGGTGTTCCGCTCCCCGCGCAGGTACTCCCAAATCGAGGCCATCCCAGTCCTCCCCCAGGGCCGCCGGCCGGTCCGGCGGTCCGTCGCTCAATGATCCGGCATCAGCCCGCCCGCCGGGTACCCGAACTGCTTACCCAGCCACGTGAACCGGACACCGACGGTGCACCGGCGGGACACCGGCCGACCACCGGCCGACCACCCGACGGCGGCCGGGAGCCGACGGCGGGTCGGCTGGCGGGACGAAGGTCCCCTCCCGTAACATGCCGCCCCTTCGGACGCGATATCGTCTAGCCGCACAGGTGTCCCGACCGCCCCTGCCCGGGCGCGGTGGGCGCCCGGCGGCAAGGACGCACCGTCAGGCCCTGTCCCGGCGACGGGATCTGATCGTCTGTGTCGCACTGTGACCTGTCCCCTGCGGAAACCCGAGGCCCGACCCGCAATGAACCTGACCTCCATACAGCTGGTCTGGACCGTCATCGGCGGCGCAGCCCTGCTGTTCACCGCCATCCTGGTGGCGACGCTGCGCTTCAAGAACACGACCAAGAACGAGGACTCGGGTGACTCCTGGGAGCGCACCGAGGAGCGCCGCCGGCGCAAGGAGATGATCTACGGAATCTCCTCCTACGTCCTGCTGTTCTGCTGCGCCGGCGTCGCCGCCGCGCTCTCGTTCCACGGCCTGGTGGGCTTCGGCAAGGAGAACCTGGGCCTGTCCAACGGCTGGGAGTACCTCGTCCCGTTCGGCCTGGACGGCGCCGCGATGTTCTGCTCCGTCCTCGCCGTGCGCGAGGCCAGCCACGGTGACGCGGCGCTCGGTTCGCGCCTGCTGGTCTGGGTCTTCGCGATCGCCTCGGCCTGGTTCAACTGGGTGCACGCCCCGCGCGGCGTGTCCCACGACGGCGCCCCGCAGTTCTTCTCCGGGATGTCCATCTCGGCCGCGATCCTGTTCGACCGGGCGCTGAAGCAGACCCGCAAGGCCGCGCTGCGCGAGCAGGGCCTCGTCCCGCGTCCGCTGCCGCAGATCCGGATCGTCCGCTGGCTGCGCGCCCCCCGCGAGACCTACGCCGCCTGGTCGCTGATGCTGCTGGAGAACGTCCGCAGCCTGGACGAGGCGGTCGAGGAGGTCCGCGAGGAGCGCCAGACGAAGGAGGCCGCCAAGCTGCGTGCCCGCAGCGCCGACCGCCGCGAGCGCGCCGAGCTCAAGGCCATCTCCCGCCAGAGCGGGATGCTGGCCCGGGCCCGCGGCGGCCGCCAGGTGCCCGCGCTCACCGCTGCCGGAGACGGCCCGAACGCTTCGGAGCCTGCCCTAGCCGCCGACGCCGACGCCACCTCCCAGACCGGCCGCTCCGTGCTGGAGCCCGCTTCGCTGAGCGCCCTGGAGGCCGGCCGCCGCCCGCGGGCCGCCGTCGGGTCCTCCTCGACCGACCCGTTCGGCGACTCGTCCTACCTCGGCAGCGGCTCCTCGTCGTCCTCCTACCGCAGCTCGACCATCGACCTGACGGCCGACGACGACACCCTGTCGATGCCCAAGCTGGACTCGCTGGAGCGCAAGCTGCGCGCCATCGAGCAGCAGCTCGGCTGACCCTCCCGCAGCGGGGACAACCGAACCGAGCACCACGCACGCAGAACGGCCGCCCCCTCACCGGAGGGGGCGGCCGTTCTCGTCGGGCCCCGGGGCGACGGCCCCGGGTGCGGAGCGCTACTTGCCGGCGCTCGCCAGTTCGTGGTCGTCCCCGCCGCCGCCCGCGGCGGCCTCCTTGCGGTTGCGCAGGATCGACGAGCCGAGGGCGAGGCCGATGAAGGCGACACCGATCAGGCCGGTGACGATCTCCGGGATGTGGTACTCGATGCCGACCAGCAGGATCACCGAGAGCGCGCCGATCGCGTAGTGCGCGCCGTGCTCCAGGTAGACGTAGTCGTCGAGGGTGCCCTGGCGGACCAGGTAGACGGTCAGCGAGCGGATGTACATCGCGCCGATGCCGAGGCCCAGGGTGATCTGGAAGATGTCGCTGGAGATCGCGAACGCGCCGACCACGCCGTCGAAGGAGAACGACGCGTCCAGCACCTCCAGGTACATGAAGAGGAAGAACGCGGCCTTGCCGCCCACCTGGACGATGGACTTCCCGGACTTGCCGGACGTCTCCTCCTCCTCGGCCTCCTCCTCCAGGCCCGCCTCGAAGATCGAGGAGAGCCCGTTGACGGAGAGGTAGGTGACCAGGCCGAGCACACCGGCGAGCAGCACCGTCTCGGCGTGCTCCCCGGCGAAGAAGTTGGACGCCAGCAGCAGCGTGACCAGCGCGACGACCGTCGAGAAGGCCTCCAGCTTGCCGACCTTCTCCAGCGGACGCTCGATCCAGGCCAGCCAGTTGTAGTCCTTCTCCTCGAAGATGAAGTCGAGGAAGATCATCAGCAGGAAGACGCCACCGAACGCCGCGATGGCCGGGTTGGCGGCCTCCAGGTACTGGGCGTAGGTGGAACCCTCGTAGGTCTTGTCGGAGTTGAGCGCGAGGTCGATGACGGTCGCGGGGCTGAGGTGCGCGGTGAGGCCGACGACCAGCAGCGGGAAGATCAGCCGCATACCGAAGACGGCGATCAGCACGCCGACGGTGAGGAAGATCTTCTGCCAGTACGGGTTCATCCGCTTCAGCACCGTGGCGTTGACCACCGCGTTGTCGAACGACAGGGAGATCTCCAGGATGGAGAGGATCAGCACGATGCCGAATCCTTCAGCTCCCCAGAGCAGGCCGGCTGCGATCAGCCCGATGACGGTGATCGCGAATGACCAGCCGAAGGTGCGGAGGAACACGGGACTTGGTTACCTTTCGAGTTCATGGCGCCGAGGACGTCGACCGCGTCGGACGCGGGTCTCGGGCCGCCGTTACTGTACGTTCACGCCGAAATCAAGGGCAATGCCGCGCAGACCCGAGGCGTACCCCTGGCCCACCGCGCGGAACTTCCACTCGCCCGCGTAGCGGTACAGCTCGCCGAAGATCATCGCGGTCTCGCTGGAGGCGTCCTCGGTCAGGTCGTACCGCGCGATCTCCTGCCCGTCCAGGGAGTTGACCACCCGGATGTAGGCGTTGCGCACCTGGCCGAAGTTCTGCAGGCGCGACTCGGCGTCGTAGATCGACACCGGGAAGGCCACCTTGTCCACCTGCGGGGGGACGAGGTCCAGGTTGACCAGCACGACCTCGTCGTCGCCGTCGCCGTCGCCGGTGAGGTTGTCACCGGTGTGCTCGACCGAGCCCTCGGGGCTCTTCAGGTTGTTGTAGAAGACGAAGTACTCGTCACCGAGCACCCGGCCTCCCGAGCAGAGCAGCGCGCTCGCATCGAGGTCGAACGGCGCACCGGTGGTCGAGCGGGCGTCCCAGCCGAGGCCGATCTGGACCTGCGTCAGATTCGGCGCGGCCTTGGTGAGCGAGACGTTTCCACCCTTGGCGAGCGTGACACTCATGGCTGTCCTTCCTCCCTTTTCCTCCCGGGGCGCATCTCAAGGTCTATTCCCCCGTGGCCCCGCCCGGCCTCCTTCGGCCGGCTGAACTTCCTGAACTCCTATCCTTCCAGTGCGCCGGACCGGCTCGAAGCCGGGGCGCACGAACCGGTGACCCCCGGCCGGGCCCACCCGCCGCCCGCCCCGGGCGCCACGAGGCCGCACAGCACGGAACCGAGCGACCCGGCCCCGGACAGCACGAAGCCGGGGCGGCCGCCGACGCCCTCGCGTCCGCGGCCGGCCCCGGCCCGGTGGTGCTCCGTCAGGCCCGGCGGGCCCGCCGCCCGGCTCAGACGTTGACGCCGAAGTCCTGGGCGATGCCGCGCAGGCCGGAGGCGTACCCCTGGCCGATGGCGCGGAACTTCCACTCCGCGCCGTTGCGGTACAGCTCGCCGAAGACCATCGCGGTCTCGGTCGAGGCGTCCTCGGAGAGGTCGTACCGGGCCAGCTCCTTGTTGTCGGCCTGGTTCACCACGCGGATGAACGCGTTGCGGACCTGGCCGAAGTTCTGGGTCCGGTTCTCGGCGTCGTAGATCGACACCGGGAAGACGATCTTCTGCACATCGGCCGGCACGGTCGCCAGGTCGACCTTGATGGCCTCGTCGTCGCCCTCGCCGGCACCGGTCAGGTTGTCGCCGGTGTGCTCGACCGAGCCCTCGGGGCTCTTCAGGTTGTTGAAGAAGACGAAGTTGCCGTCCTTGTCGACCTTGCCCTGGTCGTTGCAGAGCAGGGCGCTGGCGTCCAGGTCGAAGTCCGTGCCGGTGGTGGTACGGACGTCCCAGCCAAGGCCGATGACCACGGCGGTCAGGCCGGGGGCTTCCTTGGTGAGCGAGACATTGCCGCCCTTGCTCAGGCTGACACCCACTTGTCCTCCAAGATTCGGGAGGCACGCACTGGTGCCCCCGTGGTGCGGTCGGAGGTGCGGCGACGATTGCGCCGAGCCTCTGACCAGCCAACGGACCGATCGTAGTGCCGGGTTCCCGTCCTGGGCGGAGAACGGGCCCGGCGTGGCTGTTCGAATCCGCGCGGGGCCCGCCCCGCGGTCCGTCCGCAGCCCGCCGGGCCCGTCGGGCACCCCCGGGAAGGGGCGCGCGGGGGCCTCAGAGCGCGCCGAGGACCTTCAGGTACTCCTGCTCGTCACGGGCGTCCGGCAGGTCGTTGACGACGCTCCAGCGGACCACGCCGGCCTTGTCGATCACGAAGGTGCCGCGCACCGCGCAGCCCTTCTCCTCGTTGAAGACGCCGTAGGCGCGGGAGACCTCGCCGTGCGGCCAGAAGTCGGAGAGCAGCGGGTACTCCAGGCCCTCCTGCTCGGCGAAGACGCGCTGGGTGAACGGCGAGTCGTTGGAGACGCCGAGCACCTGGACCTCGTCGTTCTGCAGGCGCGGCAGCTCCTTCTGGATCGCGCAGACCTCGCCGGTGCAGACGCCGGTGAAGGAGAACGGGTAGAAGACCAGGACGACGTTCTTCTCGCCCCGGAAGTCGGAGAGCCTGACCAGCTCGCCGTGCTGGTTCTTCAGCTCGAAGTCCGGAGCCTCGGTGCCGACCTCGATGGCCATGGTGGGACCTTTCTGACGCGACAGGGCCGCGCGGCGGGCGCGGCGAGCGCCATCCTTGCATTCGCCGACCCCGATTCGGCCGAACGGGTGAGGCGGCAGGCGCTCGGGCGGCCGCTTTCGCCCTCGGCGAACGCGACCCCCGGCAGGGGATCCAGCCCGGAACGCGAAACGGCCGGGCCCCGCTGGAGGAAGCTCCAACGGGGCCCGGCCCTGGATCGCGGCTCAGGCGCGAGGGGCGCTCAGCGCTTGCCCGCCTTGGCGGCCTTGGTCGCCAACCGGGTGGCGGCCCAGTCCTTGGCGATGGCGATCGAGCTGGTCTGCGAGAGGCCGGCGGTCCGGGCCGCGTCGGCGATGTCGGACGCCTCGATGTGGCCGTCCCGGCCGGTCTTGGGCGTCAGAAGCCAGATCAGGCCGCCCTCGGCCAGGTATTCCAGGGCGTCGACGAGGGAGTCGGTGAGATCTCCGTCGTCGTCGCGGTGCCACAGCAGGACGGCGTCGGCGACGTCGTCGTAGTCCTCGTCGACGAGATCTGTCCCGGTGATCTCCTCGATGCCCTCGCGGAGTTCCTGGTCACTGTCTTCGTCGTACCCCAGCTCCTGGATGATCTGGTCCTTCTCGAATCCGAGACGGTGGGCCGGGTTGGACTTGTCCGCGGGGTCCGCGGTCGCGCTCACGGGAATAACCTCCAGTATTCGGCTCGGCATCCATGCCGAGGCTGTGGCCGTAGTCCACACGGGCGCGGCGGTTCGCGCAAGTACCCGACCCCCGATCCCCTCCAAAGGTTGACGTGTCGCAGGGGGACACGCCGGTCGACGTGTCGTGAATCACACCGATTTGCCCTTCTCTGCATGGGACAAGGATGCTTCGGGTGACCCCGGTCCACAGGCCGTACGCGTGCCCGAGATGCGAACGGCATTCGGGTCCGCGCGTGCGCGGGCGTAGAGTCTCCTGTTGGCCCTCACCCCGACCGCCCGCCATCGGACGATCGGGCAACCAGGTCGGACCACCTCTGTTCGTAACACCCGGTGGTGCGGGGCGCAGGCAATAGCGCCTGCTCCGCGCGCCGCCAGACCGCTCCGCCTACCGGGCGCAGCGGTTACCGATCGGTAGAGATGACGGATCTCCGAGCGCGGTAGCACGATGGAGGCGGCGCGACACACCTCAGTTTCGACCGACAGTGAAGGAACAGCGTGGCTTCCGGATCCGATCGCAACCCGATCATCATTGGCGGCCTTCCGAGTCAGGTCCCGGACTTCGATCCCGAGGAGACCGCGGAATGGCTGGAGTCGCTTGACGCGGCCATCGACGAGCGGGGGCGCGAGCGTGCCCGCTACCTGATGCTCCGCTTGATCGAGCGCGCCCGCGAGAAGCGTGTCGCCGTGCCCGAGATGCGCAGCACGGACTACATCAACACCATCGCCACCAAGGACGAGCCGTTCTTCCCCGGCAACGAGGAGATCGAGCGCAAGGTCCTCAACGCGACCCGCTGGAATGCGGCCGTCATGGTCTCCCGGGCGCAGCGTCCGGGCATCGGCGTCGGCGGCCACATCGCCACCTTCGCCTCCTCCGCGTCGCTCTACGACGTGGGCTTCAACTACTTCTTCCGCGGCAAGGACGCCGAGGGCGAGTCCGGCGACCAGATCTTCTTCCAGGGTCACGCCTCCCCCGGCATCTACGCCCGCGCCTTCCTCCTGGACCGACTGTCCGAGCAGCAGCTCGACGCCTTCCGCCAGGAGAAGTCGAAGGCCCCGTACGGCCTCTCCAGCTACCCCCACCCGCGGCTGATGCCGGACTTCTGGGAGTTCCCGACCGTCTCGATGGGCCTCGGCCCGCTCGGCGCGATCTACCAGGCCCGGATGAACCGCTACCTGGAGCACCGGGGCATCAAGGACACCTCCGCCTCGCACGTGTACGCCTTCCTCGGCGACGGCGAGATGGACGAGCCGGAGTCGCTGGGCCAGCTGTCGCTCGCCGCGCGTGAGGGCCTGGACAACCTGACCTTCGTGGTCAACTGCAACCTGCAGCGCCTGGACGGCCCGGTCCGCGGCAACGGCAAGATCATCCAGGAGCTGGAGTCCCAGTTCCGGGGCGCCGGCTGGAACGTCATCAAGCTGGTCTGGGACCGCAGCTGGGACCCGCTGCTCGCACAGGACCGCGACGGCGTCCTGGTGAACAAGCTGAACACCACGGTCGACGGCCAGTTCCAGACGTACGCCACCGAGACCGGCGCGTACATCCGCGAGAACTTCTTCGGCGGCGACCTGCGGCTGCGCAAGATGGTCGAGAGCATGACCGACCAGCAGATCCAGCACCTGGGCCGCGGCGGCCACGACCACGCCAAGGTCTACGCGGCGTTCAAGGCGGCCCGCGAGCACACGGGTCAGCCGACGGTCATCCTGGCCCAGACGGTCAAGGGCTGGACGCTCGGCCCCAACTTCGAGGGCCGCAACGCGACGCACCAGATGAAGAAGCTGACGGTCGAGGACCTGAAGCGCTTCCGCGACCGCCTGCACATCCCGATCACGGACAAGCAGCTGGAGGAGGGCTACCCGCCCTACTACCACCCGGGCCGTGACTCGGAGGAGATCCAGTACATGCACGACCGCCGCAAGGAGCTGGGCGGCTACGTGCCGACCCGCAAGGTGCGGCCGCGTCAGCTGGAGCTGCCGGGCGACGACGCGTACAAGGCGGTCAAGAAGGGTTCGGGCAACCAGACCATCGCCACCACCATGGCGTTCGTCCGGGTGCTCAAGGACCTGATGCGGGACAAGGGCATCGGCAACCGCTTCGTGCCGATCGCGCCCGACGAGTACCGCACCTTCGGCATGGACTCGCTCTTCCCGTCGGCGAAGATCTACAACCCGCTGGGCCAGACCTACGAGTCGGTCGACCGCGAGCTGCTGCTGGCGTACAAGGAGTCCCCGACCGGCCAGATGCTGCACGACGGCATCTCCGAGGCGGGCTGCACGGCCTCGCTGATCGCCGCGGGCTCCTCCTACGCCACCCACGGCGAGCCGCTGATCCCGGTCTACGTCTTCTACTCGATGTTCGGGTTCCAGCGCACCGGTGACCAGTTCTGGCAGATGGCCGACCAGCTGGCCCGCGGCTTCGTGATCGGCGCCACCGCCGGCCGGACCACGCTGACCGGCGAGGGCCTGCAGCACGCGGACGGCCACTCGCACCTGCTGGCCTCGACCAACCCGGGCGTCGTCGCGTACGACCCCGCGTACGGCTTCGAGATCGCGCACATCGTCCAGGACGGCCTGCGGCGGATGTACGGCTCGTCGGCGGAGTTCCCGCACGGCGAGGACGTCTTCTACTACATGACCGTCTACAACGAGCCGATCAAGATGCCGGCCGAGCCGGAGAACGTCGACGTCGAGGGCATCCTCAAGGGTCTGCACCGGTACGCCCCGGCGACCGCCGGCCAGATCCCGGCCCAGATCCTCGCCTCCGGCGTGGCGGTGCCGTGGGCCCTGGAGGCCCAGCGCGTCCTCGCCGAGGAGTGGAACGTCAAGGCCGACGTCTGGTCCGCGACCTCCTGGAACGAGCTGCGCCGCGACGCGGTGGAGGCCGAGGAGTTCAACCTCCTGCACCCGGAGGAGCAGCAGCGCGTCCCCTACGTGACGCAGAAGCTGCAGGGCGCCGAGGGCCCGTTCGTCGCCGTCTCCGACTGGATGCGCGCGGTGCCGGACCAGATCTCGCGCTGGGTGCCGGGGCAGTACCAGTCGCTGGGTGCCGACGGCTTCGGCTTCGCCGACACCCGTGGCGCGGCCCGTCGCTTCTTCCACATCGACGCGCAGTCGGTCGTCCTGGGCGTGCTCACCGAGCTCGCGAAGCAGGGCAAGATCGACCGCAGCGCCCTGAAGGACGCGATCGACCGCTACCAGCTGCTGGACGTGGCCGCGGCCGACCCGGGTGCCGCCGGCGGCGACGCCTGAGCGCTCGGTGAGCCGGTGAACCGGTGAACCCAGGGGCCGGACCTCCTCCGTGGAGGTCCGGCCCCTCGCCGTTCCCGCCGCCGGATCCTCGGTGTGACCTCCGTCACATCCCCTTGAACCTCACACAGGTGTGAGCTCCTAGGGTCGTTCCCAGACGAACCGGACCACCCCAGGAGGTCTCCCATGAACGCCGTCCACCCCGAGCCCGCCGCCGGCGGCAACGCGTACAACCGCGGTGTGATCACCGAGTTCCGGGCCTCGGCCGGCACGGTCGGCGGCTCCTTCGCGGGCACCCCGCTGCTGCTGCTCACCACCTGGGGCCGGCGCAGCGGCGAGCCGCGCACCACCCCGCTGGTCCATCTGACGGAGGGCGGCCGACCCGTCGTCTTCGCCTCGAACGGCGGCGCCCCGGCCGATCCGGACTGGTACCGCAACCTGGCCGCCCGCCCCGAGGTCACCGTCGAGCTCGGCGCCGAGCGCTACCCGGCGCTGGCCGTCCCGGTGACCGGCGGCGAGCGGTACGAGGCCCTCTGGGCGGCCCAGATCGCCGCCCAGCCGGCGTTCGCCGCCTACCGGGCGCGGGCCGGGCGCGTGGTGCCGCTGGTGGAGCTGCGCCGCGCGGCGGGCTGACCCGGAAGGCCGACGCGCGAAGCCGGTGGCCCCGGACTCCCGAGGGAGTCCGGG
>NZ_JBHWUI010000224.1:0-10905 GCF_042737525.1 Kitasatospora sp. NPDC059973
GGCCGTAGGGGGGCCCGGGGGTCGGGTCGCACTCCCATACACGGACCCGGCGCCGGGGGGGCCACGCCCCCCCCCGCCCCCCCCCGGGTCGTTACCGGCCCCGCGCGGCGAGGCCGCGGCGCAGGAAGTCCAGCTGGTGCAGCAGCAGGTTCTCCGCCACCGTCTCGTCGCTGGGGGAGTGGGTGGCCCCGCTGAGCGGCAGCAGCTCGTGCGGGCGGCCGGCGGCGAGCAGGGCGGCGGAGAGCCGCAGCGTGTGCGCCGGCAGCACGTTGTCGTCGGCCAGGCCGTGCACCAGCAGCAGCGGCCGGCGCAGGCCGGCGGCGTCGGGGATCAGCGAGCAGGCGTCGTAGCGCTCCGGGTGCTCGTCCGGGTGGCCGAGGAAGCGCTCCTTCCAGTGGGTGTCGTACAGCCGGTGGTCGGTGGGCGCGGCCCCGGCCACCGCGGCGTGGAAGACGTCCGGGCGGCGCAGCACGGCCAGGGCGGCCAGGAAGCCGCCGAAGGACCAGCCCCGGACGGCGACCCGGTCGAGGTCCAGCAGCCCGGGGCGGGCCAGTGCGGCCTCCCGCAGGGCCTCGACCTGGTCGTCCAGGACCGGCGTGGCGATGTCCGCGAACACGGCCTTCTCCCAGTGCGGGCCCCGGCCGGGGGTGCCACGCCCGTCCACCACCAGGACGGCGAAGCCCTGGTCGGCGAACCACTGCGAGACCAGGTCGGGCCAGCCGCCGGCCGCGGTGGCCTTCTGCAGCGCGGGCCCGCCGTAGGGGTCGAGCAGGACGGGCAGCGGGCCGTCGCCGGGGCGGTGGCCGGTGGGCCGGAAGAGCGTGGCGCGCAGCTCGCGCGGGCCCAGCCGGAGCGGCTCGGGCCGGGCGGTGAGGACGGGGCGCTGCGCGTGCGAGCGCAGGTCGACGGCGGGGCGCCCGTTCCGGTGGACGGTGGTGTGCCCGCCGGGCGCGCCGGGCGTCCGCGCGGTGTGGACGAGGGTGCCGTCGCTCCGTACGCCGGTGTGCGCGCCGGGCGCGGAGCTGAGCCGTACGGCGCCCTCGGCCGGGTCGTACGACCACAGGTGGGTTTCGGTCGGCTCGGTGGAGGCGGTGAAGAGGACCTGTTCGCCGTCGGTCCCGAGCACCGAGCGCAGTTGGAGACCGGGCGGCGTGACGGGCTCGCCGCCCACGGTGAGCCGGCGGGTGTCGCCGAGGTCCGCGGCGTCGACCAGGACCCCGGCGGCGGTGCGGACGGGCAGGCCGGGGACGAGTTCGACCCAGTGCTCGTCCCGCTGCTCGGCGAGCGTCCGGGTGGCGCCGTCGGCCGGGTCCACGGCGAGGGTGCGGACGGTGCGCTGGTCCCGGCTCTGCACGGCGGCGAAGGGGCCGTGGGCGTCCCAGCCGGCGGCGGCCAGGTACTCGAACCCGGCGCGGTCCCAGCGGGCCTCGGTACGGCCGCCGTCGAGGTCCAGCAGCCAGAGCGAGACGTCGGCGTTGGCGGTGCCGGCCAGCGGGTAGCGCAGGACGCGCGGCGGCCGCGCCGGATCGGCCGGGTCGGCGAGGTGGAGGCGGGCGAGCGGGCCGTTGTCCACCCGGGCGGCCAGCAGCCGGGTGCCGTCCGGCGACCACCAGTACGCCCGGGTGCGGTGCATGGACTCGGCGGCGACGTGGTCGGGGACGCCGTACGCGACCTCGGCGTGCTCGGGCTCGGCCAGCGCGCGGTCCCCGGTGCCGTCCGCCCCGATGACGCGCAGCGCCCCGTCGCCGACGTAGGCGATCCGGCGGCCGGTCGGGTCCGGGCGCGGGTCGTAGACGCCGGTGGCGGTCGGTATCCGGCGGACGCCGCCCCCGGCGGGGTCCGCCACCCAGAGCTCCCCGCCCAGGGCGAAGACGACCGTCCGGCCGGCCCGGTCGGCGGCGAAGGCGGTGATTCCGGTGGCGTGCACGCGGGAGCGCTCGCGGCGGATCCGCTCCGCCTCGGGCACGTCCCGGCCCTCGCCGCCCAGCCCGGCCGGGTCGGCCAGCAGCCGCTCCTCGCCGCTGTCGGCGTCCAGCGCCCAGAGACAGCCGACCGGGTCGTCCCCGGCCCGGCTGCGCAGGAACAGCACCGTCCGCCCGCCGTCGCAGACGACCGGATGGGCGGGCACCCCGAGGGAGAACCGACGGGTACGGGCGAGCTGACGGGGCAGCGATTCACTCGACATGCCCGACACCCTGACACGCCTCGGGGCGGTCACGCGTCCGAAAAGGGGCCGGTACGGATCGGAAGATCCGTACCGGCCCCTCGTGCCGGGGCGTGCCCGGCGCGGTGCTTCGGGGTGCGTCAGTGGACGTTGCCCATCAGCTTCACGACCTTCTTGCGGTACATCGCCAGACCGATGCCCGCGACGATCGCCATCGCACCCTGGACCGCGAAGTACCAGGTGCTGCCGACCACGCTGTCACCGAGGACGAGCTGGAAGATGGCCGCGACGCAGTCACCGGCGGTGACGGCGAGGAACCAGACGCCCATCATCTGGCTGGCGTACTTCGCCGGGGCCAGCTTGGTGGTGACGGACAGGCCCACTGGGGAGAGCGTCAGCTCACCGACGGTCTGGATCAGGTACACCATGGCCAGCCAGAGCGGGGTGACCTTGGTGCCGCCCGCGGCAGCCGCCATGGCGAGCATCATGACGAGGAAGGAGGCGCCGATCATCAGCAGACCGAACGCGAACTTCATGGTGGTGCTGGGGTTCTTGGCCTTGTGGGAGAGGGCCACCCAGAGCCAGGCGAAGACCGGGGCCAGCGCCATGATGTACAGCGGGTTCAGCGACTGGAACCAGGTCGACGGGAAGTCGAAGCCGAACAGCGTGGACGAGGTGTTCTCGTCCGCGAAGATGCTCAGAGTCGAGCCCGACTGGTCGTAGATCATCCAGAACACGGCGGCGGCCACGAAGAACCAGATGTAACCGCTCATCTTGGACTGCTCGCCCGCGTCGAGGTCCTTGTCGCGCTTCACCTTGGCGAAGACGAACACGGGAAGCGCGATGCCGGCGATGGAGAGCGGCCAGATCGCCCAGTTGATCGTGAAGTGGCCGGTCAGCGCGACGACCGCGTAGAACACGGTGGCCAGCGCCAGCCAGAAGCCGGCCTTCCTGAAGATCACGCGCTTCTCGGCTGCCGAGATCGGCGAGGTCACCACGTCGCTCTTGGCGCTCAGGTGGCGGCTGCCCAGCATGAACTGGATCAGGCCGATCGCCATGCCGACACCGGCGAGGGCGAAACCGAGGTGCCAGTTGACGCTCTGGCCGATGGTGCCGATCACCAGCGGCGCCGCGAAGGCACCGAGGTTGATGCCCATGTAGAAGATGGTGAAGCCACCGTCACGGCGAGGGTCGTTCGGACCGTCGTACAGGTGGCCGACCATCGTCGAGATGTTTGCCTTCAGCAGGCCGGAGCCGAGCGCGATGAACGCCAGGCCGACGAAGAACGACACGCTCGCCGGAACGGCCAGCAGGAAGTGGCCGATCATGATGATCGAGCCGCCCACCGCGACGGTCTTGCGGGCACCGAGGAATCGGTCGGCGATCCAGCCGCCCGGCAGGGCCAGCAGGTAGACCATGGCCGTGTACACGCTGTAGACCGCGCTGGCCACGGCCATCTTCATGCCGAGACCGCCCTCCGTGATGGAGGCAGTCATGTAAAGGACCAGCAGGGCGCGCATGCCGTAGTAGCTGAAGCGCTCCCACATCTCACTCATGAAGAGAGTGGCGAGTCCACGGGGGTGCCCGAGGAAGGTCTTGCCGCTGGGAGAGGCCGACTGAATGCCGGACTCCAGGGTCGTAGACGCCATGTGTAGTGGTTCCTTGCTGACAGCGTCCGCCTAGGGGGGTACGGCGGACGTGGACCAAACCACTGTACGTGGCCAGATTTGGCGTTATCAGCTGACAAAACACGCCAATTAGGTATGGCGATGGCAAAGTCTGCGATCAATCTGATCGATAGATCCATGGTAGGGCTGGACATGTTCCTTCGGATGCAAGACCCAGCCGTGGAATCTTCGCCGAACAGGCGGTTGGGGCATGTCCGTTGAGCGGTGATCGCGCTCCGTATAACGATCACGCTCTGTGAACTACCTCACAGCGCAGGCCCCCTATCCCCGGCGGACTACCATCACCACATGACCTGTGTGCTGCTCGCCGAGGACGATCCGGCGATCTCCGAACCGCTCGCCCGGGCCCTGCGACGCGAGGGCTATGAGGTGCTCGTCCGCGAGGACGGTCCGGCCGCACTGGCCGCCGGGCTCACCGAGGAGGTCGACCTCGTCGTCCTCGACCTCGGTCTTCCCGAGATGGACGGCCTGGAGGTCTGCCGCCGCCTGCGGGCCGACGGCAAGAGCTGCCCCGTCCTCGTCCTCACCGCCCGTGCGGACGAGGTGGACACCGTGGTCGGCCTGGACGCCGGTGCCGACGACTACGTCACCAAGCCCTTCCGCCTCGCCGAACTGCTCGCCCGCGTCCGGGCCCTGCTCCGGCGCGGCAACGTGGACCAGCTCACCACCGGCGCGCACGGGGTGAAGATCGACATCGAGTCCCACCGCGCCTGGCTCGGCGAGGAGGAGCTGACGCTCTCCGCCAAGGAGTTCGAGCTGCTGCGGGTGCTGGTCCGGGACGCCGGGCGGGTGGTCACCCGGGAGGAGATCATGCGCCAGGTCTGGGACACCACCTGGTGGACCTCCACCAAGACGCTGGACATGCACATCTCCTGGCTGCGCAAGAAGCTCGGCGACGACGCGGCCAACCCCCGCTACATCGCCACCGTGCGCGGAGTGGGCTTCCGCTTCGAGAAGAACTAGCCCCTGTAAGAAGAAGTAGCCCCGGCAAGGGGAACGAACCACCACGGGGAGCGGCAGCGTGAAACGCCGGATGATCAACTCGCTGCTGGGCGTCGTCCTGGTGGTGGTCGCGGTGTTCTGCGTCCCGCTCGCCCTGGTCGAGAAGCGCACCATCGTGAACTCGGCGCAGGACCGGGTGGACGCGGCCGCCGTCCGGGTGCTCGCCCTGGTGGAGAACCGGCTCTCCGCGGGCGAGCCGGTCACCGGCGACAAGTTCGCCAACCAGGTCACCGACGGCCAGTACGTCGAGGTGGACATCCCCGGCAAGACCGTCGTCTCCAGCGGCGAGCGGCCGGCCGGGACCCACCTGCTGAAGTCCGTCGAGCAGGGCGCCAGCGGTGAGACCGTCACCGTCGAGCAGTCCCGGGCCGGCGTCGACCACGAGATCGCCAACATGCTGCTGCTGCTCGGCGTGGTGGCGCTGCTCGCCGTCCAGGCGGCCGTCGCCCTGGCCGTCTGGCAGGCCAAGCGGCTGGCCCGGCCGCTCACCGACCTCGCCGAGACGGCCGAGCGGCTCGGCTCCGGCGACCCGCGCCCGCGCGACCGCCGCTACGGGGTGCCCGAGCTGGACCGGGTCGCCGAGGTGCTGGACGTCAGCGCCGAGCGGATCGCCCGGATGCTCACCGCCGAACGGCGGCTCGCCGCCGACGCCTCGCACCAGCTGCGCACCCCGCTCACCGCGCTCTCCATGCGGCTGGAGGAGATCACCGCGGTCGCCGAGGATCCGGAGACCGTCAAGGAGGAGGCGACCATCGCCCTCCAGCAGGTCGAGCGGCTCACCGACGTCGTCCAGCGGCTGCTCACCACCCAGCGGGACCCGCGCAGCCCCACCGCCGTCGCCTTCGACCTGGACGACGTGGTCAAGCAGCAGGTGGAGGAGTGGGGCCCGTCGCTGCGCGGCACCGGCCGGGTGCTCCAGGTGGAGGGCCTGCACGGGGTCACCGCCGTCGGCACCCCCGGCACGGTGGCCCAGGTGCTGGCCACCCTGATCGAGAACTCGCTGATGCACGGCGCCGGGCTGATCACCCTGCGGGTGCGGCCGTCGGGGACGTCGGTGGTGGTCGAGGTGCAGGACCAGGGCGCCGGGGTGCCGCCGGAGCTGGGCAACCGGGTCTTCGAACGGGCGGTCAGCGGGCGCAACTCGACGGGGATCGGCCTGGCGGTGGCCCGCGACCTCGCGGAGGCGGACGGCGGCCGGCTCGAACTGCTCTCGCTGAAGCCGCCGGTGTTCGCCATCTTCCTGGGCCGCAGCCAGCGCGAGGCCTGAGCGGCAGGTCCTTCGCTCGGCGCTCCCGGTCCGGCCCGTGCGGTGCTCTCAGAACCGGGTGTCGCGGACCACGTCCAGGTCCGTGAAGGTCGGCGGCTCGTCGCAGAGCGCGACCAGCTCCCGGAAGATCCGGTCGGTCTCGGGCAGCGCGGAGTTCTTCATCGCGTCCTCGTAGGAGGCGAACTCGACGATCTCCACCAGGTGCCGCGGGTCCGCGCGGTCGGCGCCGACCATCGCGTGTCCGACCGTCCGCCGGCCCTCGGTCTGTTCGGCCCAGCTGTCCATCAGCCGGTTGAGGTCGTCCACCTTGTCGGTCTTGCAGTCGATGATCTGGACGAACGCCATGGCGAGCCTCCTGGGATCCCCCGGGCCTCGATCGTTCGCCGGCCGTGCTCGCCCTCGGTCACCACTGTCCTCCCGCCCGAGCGGGCGGGGCAAGGGGGCGGGCCTATTCGGCCTTGGCGTACCGGATCTCCTCGGCGGCGAGCACCAGCTCGGCCTGCGCGACGACCTCGGCCGCCGGGGCGGGCTCGGCGCCGGTCTCCGGGACGGCCGTGAAGACCCAGGTCCGGTAGGAGACGAAGCGGAACACCGTGGCCACCGCGAGGCCGGCCACCTTGGCGGCCAGCTGCTCGAAGTGCGAGTCCAGGCCGAGCACGTAGACCGAGAAGCCCAGCACCCCGGTCTCGATCAGCATCCCGGCGCCGCTGAACAGCAGGAACAGCGTGATCTCGCGCTTGCGCGAGGCGGCGTCGCGGTCCCGGTACAGCCAGTAGCGGTAGCCGAGGTAGTTGGTCGCGATGGCCACCAGGGTGGCGGCGATGTTGGACCGCAGCGAGGCCAGGTGGAACCCGTTGATGCAGACCCAGAAGACGGCGAAGTTGACCACCACACCGCTCAGGCCGACGATGCCGAACTTCACCACCTCGCCCGACAGACCGCGCAGTCTCTGCGTCAGCGGGGGGTTCGACGCTGCGGTCGTCGCCATACCGGGCTGCCTCCATGTGCTGCGGACGAGGGGGCCCGGAGCGGATGCGCGGCTGGCCCCTTGAGCCCTGCGTGCACGCACATGATCGGACCACGCGTACCAGGACCTAGCGGCCCAGGCTACCCGGTTCCGCCGATCGGCTCAGCCCCCCGGGCTCCTCGCCCCCTGGGACGGTGCCCGCCGGCCGTACGGTTCCATGGCGGTTCCATGGCCCCCGACCGGCCCGGATATCCTGGCGGGGTGACTTCCCCGGGCAATGCGAATTTTCCAGTAGTGGGCATGATCGGCGGCGGGCAGCTGGCCCGGATGGCACACCAGGCGGGCATCCCGCTCGGGGTCCGGTTCAAACTCCTCGCCGACACGCCCCAGGACTCCGCCGCGCAGGTGGTCTCCGACACCGTCCTCGGCGACTACCGCGACCTCGACACGCTGCGCCGCTTCGCGGCCGGCTGCGATGTGATCACCTTCGACCACGAGCACGTGCCGACCGAGCACCTGCGGGCCCTGCAGGCCGACGGCGTGGCCGTCCGGCCCGGCCCGGAGGCGCTGGTCAACGCCCAGGACAAGGGCGTGATGCGGACCAGGCTCGACTCCATCGGGGTGCCCTGCCCCCGGCACCGGATCGTCTCCGGCCCGGCCGACGTGACGGCCTTCGCCGAGGAGGGCGCCGGCTACCCGGTCGTCCTCAAGACCGTCCGCGGCGGCTACGACGGCAAGGGCGTCTGGGTCGTCGACGACGAGGAGCAGGCGCACGCGCCGTTCCTGGCCGGCGTCCCCGTGCTGGCCGAGGAGAAGGTGGACTTCGTCCGCGAGCTGGCCGCCAACGTGGTCCGCTCGCCCAGCGGCCAGGCCGTCGCCTACCCGGTGGTGGAGAGCGTCCAGGAGAACGGCGTCTGCGCCGAGGTGACCGCCCCGGCGCCGGACCTCGACCCGGCGCTGTCCGACGAGGCCCAGCAGCTGGCCCTGCGGATCGCCGGCGAGCTGGACATCACCGGCCACCTGGCGGTCGAGCTGTTCCAGACCCGGGACGGCCGGATCCTGGTCAACGAGCTGGCCATGCGCCCGCACAACTCCGGGCACTGGTCCCAGGACGGCGCCGTCACCTCGCAGTTCGAGAACCACCTGCGGGCCGTGCTCGACCTGCCGCTCGGCGACCCCCGGCCGCGCGCCAAGTGGACCGTCATGGTCAACGTGCTCGGCGGCGACTACCCGGACATGTACCACGCCTTCCTGCACTGCATGGCCCGTGACCCCGGCCTGCGGATCCACATGTACGGGAAGGACGTGAAGCCCGGCCGCAAGGTCGGTCACGTCAACGTCTTCGGGGACGACCTCGACGACGTCCGCGAGCGCGCCCGTCACGCGGCCGCCTACCTGCGAGGAACGATCACCGAATGACCTCCACTTCCCACGGCCCCCTGGTCGGCATCGTGATGGGCTCGGACTCCGACTGGCCGGTCATGGAGGCCGCGGCCCAGGCCCTCGACGAGTTCGAGATCCCCTACGAGGTGGACGTCGTCTCCGCGCACCGGATGCCGCGCGAGATGGTCGCGTACGGCGAGGAGGCCCACCGGCGCGGCCTGAAGGCGATCATCGCGGGCGCCGGCGGCGCGGCCCACCTGCCGGGCATGCTCGCCTCGGTCACCCCGCTGCCGGTCATCGGCGTCCCGGTGCCGCTGCGCTACCTGGACGGCATGGACAGCCTGCTGTCGATCGTCCAGATGCCGGCCGGGGTGCCGGTGGCCACCGTCTCGGTGGCGGGTGCGCGCAACGCGGGCCTGCTGGCGGTGCGGATGCTGGCCGCGTTCGACCCGGAGCTGACCGAGAAGATGACCGACTTCCAGGCCGAGCTGAACAGCCAGGCCACCGAGAAGGGGAAGAAGCTGCGGGCCAAGGTGGCCGGTTCCGCCTCCTTCGGCTTTGGAAAGTAGTCATACCGGATACAACAGCTCGTATGACCTCTGAGCTGTTGGACTCCGCTGAGCGGCCCGACCCGGCCGCCCTGCTGGACCGTGCCCGCGCCCTCCTCCGCGACACCCCCGTGGTGGACGGCCACAACGACCTCCCCTGGGCGATGCGCGAGCAGGTCGGCTACGACCTCGACACGCTCGACCTGGCCGCCGACCAGAGTTCACGGCTGCACACCGACCTCGCCCGCCTCGCCGCGGGCGGGGTCGGCGCGCAGTTCTGGTCCGTCTACGTCCCCTCGCGGCTGGCCGGCGACCACGCCGTCAGCGCCACCCTGGAGCAGATCGACTTCGTCCGGGCCCTGGCCGCGCGCTTCCCCGACCGGCTCCGCCTCGCGTTCACCGCCGAGGACATGGAGGCCGCCCGCGCCGACGGCCGGATCGCCTCCCTGATGGGCGCCGAGGGCGGCCACTCCATCGACTCCTCGCTGGCCACCCTGCGCGCCCTGTACGAGCTCGGCGTCCGGTACCTGACGCTCACCCACAACGACAACACCCCGTGGGCCGACTCCGCGACCGACAAGCCGGCGGCCGGGGGCCTGACCCGGTTCGGCGAGGAGGTCGTCCGGGAGATGAACTGGCTCGGCATGCTGGTCGACCTCTCGCACGTCTCCGCCGACACCATGCGCGACGCGCTGCGGGTCAGCGAGGCGCCGGTGCTCTTCTCGCACTCCTCGGCGCGCGCCGTCTGCGACCACCCGCGCAACGTCCCGGACGACGTGCTCGGCCGGCTGGCGGCCAACGGCGGCGTGGCGATGGCCACCTTCGTCCCGAAGTTCATCCTGCCCGCCGCCATCGAGTGGACCGCCGCCGCGGACGAGAACATGCGCGCCCACGGCTTCGACCACCTCGACACCACCCCGGCCGGGATGGCCTGCCAGCGGGCCTTCGAGCAGGCCACCCCGCGCCCGGTCGCCACCCCGGCCACCGTCGCCGACCACCTCGACCACATGCGCGAGGTGGCCGGCATCGACCACATCGGCATCGGCGGCGACTTCGACGGCACGGCGTTCCTCCCGGCCGGGCTGGACGACGTGGCCGGCTACCCCAACCTGATCGCCGAACTGCTCGGCCGGGGCTGGTCGCCGACCGACCTCGGGAAGCTCACCTGGCACAACGCGGTACGCGTGCTGCGCGACGCCGAGGCCGTCGCGCGCGAGCTGCGGACCACCCGCCGTCCGTCCATCGCCACCCTCGCGCAGCTCGACGGCCTCGACGGCCTCGCAGGCTGAGCACGGCCTCGACGGCTGAGCACCAGCGCGGCCGGCCGTTCCCGGCCCGGTCCGCCAGGGAATGGCCGGGCGGACCGGGGTGCTGCCAGTGGGGAGTCCGCGGCTGCGAGGAGGCAGGGCATGTACGGCGACCCGGAGACGGTCCGCAAGATCCTTACCGAGCTGGGCGACACCTGGGCCGTGGTCGGCCTGTCGTCCAACCGCCGGCGCGCCGCGTACGGCGTCGCCGAGGTGCTGCAGCGCTTCGGGAAGCGGATCGTGCCCGTGCACCCGAAGGCCGAGACCGTTCACGGGGAGCAGGGGTACGCCTCGCTGGCGGACATCCCGTTCCAGGTCGACGTGGTCGACACCTTCGTCCGGTCCGACCTCGCCGGCGCGGTGACCGACGAGGCCGTGGCCATCGGCGCCAAGGGCGTCTGGTTCCAGCTCGACGTGGTGGACGAGGCCGCCTACGAGCGGGCCCGCGCGGCCGGTCTCGCGATGGTGATGGACAAGTGCCCCGCCATCGAGATCCCCCGGCTCGGGCTCGGGCTCGGCGGGCGGTTCGGTTAGCACGCACGAGGCCCGCCGGTCGTCGGTACGACCGGCGGGCCTCGG
>NZ_JBHWUI010000225.1:0-10703 GCF_042737525.1 Kitasatospora sp. NPDC059973
GTCCCGCCCCGGCGGGGCGGGACGGCGCGTCCGGACGGCGGCCCGTGGTGGCGAGGTACATCATCAGTGGCAGCTGTACTTCGGGCTGGTGTCCTTGACCTGGCCGTCCGTCCCGACGTAGCTCCAGCCGTAGCCGGAGTCGGTGAAGTCCAGCTTCAGCACGCCGTAGTCACCGCTGATCCGCTTCTGGCTGTTCGGCTGGACCTGCTCGATCGGGTAGGGCTCGGCGCCGCCCATCCCGCCGACGATCTCGACGATCCCGTCCGCGGTCGCCTTCCCGTCCGGGTCCTGCGGGGCGAACCGCTCGTAGTGGTGGTCGTGCCCGTTCAGCACCAGGTCGGCCTTGGCTCCGTAGAGGATCTTCCACACCGGCCGGGAGACCGGGTCGTTGCCGTGGCCGCCGGAGGAGTACAGCGGGTGGTGCCAGTAGGCGGCGATGCACTTCTTCCCGTTGGCCGCCAGGTCGGCCTTCAGCCAGTCGATCTGGGCGCTCTGGTCGAAGGCGTTGGAGTCCAGCGCGACGAAGTGCCAGTTGCCCTCGTCGAAGCTGTAGTAGCTCTTCCCCTGCGGGTAGGCGATGCTGCCGAAGTACGCCTTGTACCCGGCGAGCGACCCGGCCGGGTCGTAGGTCTCGTGGTTGCCCGGCACCGGGTGGGTCTTCGCCTTGAACGCCCCCCAGGTCTTGTCGTAGTAGGCCTTGAAGTCCGCCAACCGGGCGTCGTCGTACTGGCTGTCCCCCATCGTCAGGTAGAACTTGGGGTTGATCTGCTGGGCCAGCGCGGCCGTCTTCGGGTGCGCGCAGCCGCTGTCCGCGGCGGTGCACTGGGCGGCGATGTCGCCCGCCGCCACCACGGTGAACGCCCCGCCCGGCGCGGTACCGGTCGGCGAGGGGGTGCCGGTCGGCGACGGGGTGCCGTCCGGTACCCCGTACACCTGCATCTCGAACAGCGAGTACCCGTACGACGTCCCGCGCGCCGTCCCGTACATCCGGACGTAGCGGCCCTTTCCGGCCAGCCCCGTCCAGTCGTCCGTCCCGCCGTTGCCGGCCTTCTCCTCGGCCACCGCCGTCCAGGTCACCCCGTCCGCCGACACCTCCAGCCGGTACGCCTTCGCATAGGCGGCCTCCCAACTCAGCTTCACCCGGGAGACGTTGGCGCTCACCCCGAGGTCGACCCGCAGCCACTGCGGGTCCTTCCCCTCCACACTGGCCCACCGGCTGGAGGTACTCCCGTCGAATGCCTTCCCCGCCGCGTACGACGACCCCTCGGTGGAGGAGGCCGTCGCGGCCTTCCCCTGCGAGAGCAGCGGGTCGACCGCCGCCCCCGCCTGCCCGGACCAGCCGAGCACCAAGCCGCCGAGCAACGTGATCACCGCGGCGAACACTCCGACACGAACAGGTCTTGCCGAGACACCCAGACGCATCCCTGAACTCCATGACCTTGAGTAGATGGCGAGAGCTGGACTCCGGTCCACAGCACACGAACTCACCGGGCGAGCGGCAGCCGCGCCACCGCAGCGGCCGGGTCAGAGCTCTCGCTGAGCACGTCACACCCCCTCCAAGCCGGGGCGCCGCGCCAAGCCGCCGACCGACAGCCTAATGGATAGTAAAGTTCCCTACCAATAGTTCGGCGGCACCGAACTTCCGCCCGCCCAGCGGATCATGGCCCTGTCCGAACGCCTCGTCGGACCCGTCTCCACGGCCCCGACCGACCGCCGGAGCGCCCGCGCCCGCCGCGGACCTGCGGCCGCGTACGCCGCGGCGCCGGTCGCGAACAGGGCCCACGCCGTCCCGGTGGACGCCGCCGTGCCGGGCGGAACGGCCATCCAGTGGAGCACCTGCCCCGCGGTGCCGCCCGGCGGCGGTACGAGGAGGGTGAACGCGAGCCAACCGGCCGGCAGGGTCCAGGCGAACGACGCCCCGCACAGCGCCGCGCCGAGCACGCGCAGCCGGGCGCCCTCCCGCACCGAGGTCGGGGCGCCGTCGCCGAGGACGTCGTGCAGCACCCGCAGCGCCTCCCGGCCGCGCGGCGCGAGTTCGGGCCGGTGCGAGCGGCTCGCCCGCGTCACGCACACCGGAAGGGCCGCGCGGCCCCCTCGGGCCACCCGCTTGGCGAGGCGTTCCTCGTCCAGTCCCCCAGTGCTCTCCTCGTGATCTCACACCAGCCGGACGCCCGAAGCCGCGGTCGGGTTCTACCTCCGCCCTGACCTGCGTCACAGTCCGGCCCCGGGGTGCGGGATCCGCCCGGCCGCCCTGCGAGCGCCGCCGGCCGGTCGGGTCGTGGCGGTCAGGTCGTGGCGGTCAGGTCGTGGCGGTCAGGTCGTGGCGGTCAGGTCGTGGCGGCCAGCCCGCGGCCCTGCTCCAGGAAGGCCATGGTGCCGATGACGCCGCCGAGTTCACGGATCGGCCGGGCGGCGCCGAACGGCGCGTTCCAGAACTCGCCCCGCCGCGGGGTGGGCGGGCCGACGTAAGCGTACGGCTCCGCCTGGAACGCGTCGCCGGGTGAGACGCCGTAGTTCACGCCGTCGACGGTCACCCCGATGTCGAAGTGCTCGGGCCAGATGACCGGGTCCGCCTCCGCGAACAGCCCGCGCAACGCGGCGTCCCCGAGCGCGAAGCACCGCGCGAGCCGGCGGGCGGCGGACGGGTCCGCCTCGACGGCGTCGTCGGCGGCCACGACCGAGCCGTCCCCGTACAGCCCGGCGGGGGCACCGACCGCGAGCCCGAGAGCCGCGCCGAGCGCCGTGCAGGTGGTCCATTCGAGGGACAGCGCCTGCCCGGGCGCGACCAGCTCCGCGCCGATCACCCGTAGCCGCGGCTCGGCCGTGGTGGCGAAGCCTCCCGCGCAGGCGCGCAGCCTGATGGTCCCGCTGTCCCGGTACTGCGGCCCGGCCAGGACCAGCTCGGCCACCGCGTGCAGGGCCCGGCGGGTGCGTACGAGAGTCTCGGTGTCCATGAGGGCATGCTCCCGCAGCCCGAGGCACCGCGCACAGCCTGCCGCCGGGCGGCCGCACCGGCCGGCCCCCGCCGGTCGTCGCCGATCCTCGCGCCGCACGTGGTGGCCCTCGGCCCACCGGACCCGTGCGACGGCGGCGGGGCGCGCCCTCAGGCCCGGCCGGCCGGCCGCAGTTCGCGTTCGAGCGCGGCCAGCGCGAAGGCGTGCGCGGAGGCGTGCTGCCAACGGGCCCGCCCGAACATCACGTCCCCGGAGAGCCCGTTGAGCATGGCCACCGCCCTGATGACGAACTCGGCAGGGTCCACGTCGGCGAACTGCCCCAGCGCCCGCCCCTCCCGGAGGACGGCTTCCAGCCGCTCCTCCCAGACGTCGGACAGGTCGGTGAGGACCTGCCGGCCGGCGTCGTCGTGGCACTGGGCCAGCACCTGCGTCCACAGCGCGTAGCGTTCGTCGCCCGGGTGGCGGGGCAGGTAGTAGCGGACGAACAGGGCCAGTTTCTCGGCGGGGGACGCGGCCTCGTCCGCGGCCCGCTCGAACCGGGAGCCGAGGTCCGCCTCGCTCCACGCGAGGACCTCCAGCAGCAGCCGGTCCTTCTTGCCGAAGTGGTAGAGGATGTGCCCGGTGCTCATGCCGGCCCGCGCGGCGATGTCCGACATCCGCACGGCCGCGGTGCCCTTCTCGGCGATGACGCTGATGGCGGCCCGCATCGCCCGCCCCCGCGCCTCGTCGCCGCTGGGCTGGCGCTTCCGGTCGGCCGGGGTCGGGGCGGGCTGGGGAGCGGCGCCCGGTTCAGTGCCCGTCCCAGCGCCCGACGCGCCGCCCGCCTCGGCACCCGTCACCGGCTCGGTCTCTCGCGTCGACATGGCCGCACCTCGATCCTGGGGGTCTAGATCCGTAGTCTAGACTGAAATTCTAGTCAGTGCGCCGGAGGCGTGGCGGCCGCGTACGCGCGACCGGCCCGCCGCCCGGCGATCCACCTGCCCGACCCCCACCCAGGAGGCACCCGCATGACGCGCGGATTCGACGTTGTGGAGACCTGTATCGCCGACCTGCGCGAGGCACTGGAGAAGGGCCGGACCACCGCGGTCGAGCTGCTCGACGCCTACCTCGCACGGATCGACGCGTACGACCGGCCCGGCACCGCCACCGCCCTCAACGCGATGGTCGTGATGAACCCGGACGCCCGCGCCGAGGCCGAGGCCTCCGACGCACGCCGCGCGCGCGGCGAGACGCTCGGCCCGCTGGACGGCATCCCGTACACCGCGAAGGACAGCTACCTCGCGAAGGGGCTGACGGCCGCCGCCGGTTCGCCGGCCTTCGAGCACCTCGTCGCCCAGCGCGACGCCTTCGCCATCGAGCGGCTGCGCGCGGGCGGCGCCGTCCTCATCGGCCTGACCAACATGCCGCCGATGGCGAACGGCGGCATGCAGCGCGGCGTCTACGGCCGCGCGGAGAGCCCGTACAGCGCCGACTGGCTCACCAGCGCCTACGGCTCCGGCTCCTCCAACGGCTCCGGCACCGCGACCGCCGCGTCGTTCGGCGCGTTCGGCCTCGGCGAGGAGACCTGGTCCTCGGGCCGGGCCCCCGCCTCCAACAACGCGCTGTGCGCCTACACGCCCAGCCGTGGCGTGATCTCGGTGCGCGGCAACTGGCCGCTCGTGCCGACCATGGACGTCGTGGTCCCGCACACCCGCACCATGGCCGACCTGTTCGAGCTGCTCGACGTCATCGTCGCCGACGACCCGGAGACCCGCGGCGACCTGTGGCGCGCCCAGCCGTGGGTGCCGCTGCCCGCCGCCTCCCGGGTGCGGCCCGCCTCCTACCCGGCCCTCGCCCCCGCCGACGCCGGGGCGGCGCGCGCCGCGCTCGCCGGCAAGCGCGTCGGCGTGCCCCGGATGTACATCAACGCCGACCCCGAGGCCGGGACGAACCCCGAGGGCGGCATCGGCGGCCAGACCGGGCAGCGGATCGACACCCGCCCCTCGGTGATCGCCCTGTGGGAAGCCGCACGCCGCGACCTGGAGGCCGCCGGTGCCGAGGTCGTCGAGGTCGACTTCCCCGTCGTGTCGAACTACGAGTCCGACCGCCCCGGCACGCCCTCGCTGCTCACCCGCGGCCTGGTCGGCCGCGACTACCTCACCGTCGAGATCGAGGACCTCTCCGCCTGGGCGTGGGACGACTTCCTGCGCGCCAACGCCGACCCCGCGCTCGCCACCCTGGCCGAGGTCGACGGCGACCGCATCTGGCCCAAGCGGCAGGGCGAACTCCCCGACCGCTACGCCGGCTTCGACGACACCATCGGCGACTACCCGCGCTTCGTCCGCGAGCGCCCGTACGCCTCCTTCACCGACATGCCGCACGTCGAAGCGGGCCTGCGCGGACTGGAGGAGACCCGCCGGGTCGACCTGGAGGAGTGGATGGACGAACTGCGTCTGGACGCCGTCGTGTTCCCCGCGGTCGCGGATGTCGGCCCCGCCGACATGGACGTCTCCGAGGCGTCCGCCGACCTCGGCTGGCGCAACGGCGTCTGGGTCGCCAACGGCAACCTGGTCCCCCGCCACCTCGGCATCCCCACGGTGACCGTGCCCATGGGCACCATGACCGACACCGGCATGCCCGTCGGCCTCACCTTCGCCGGCCGCGCCTACGACGACAACGCGCTCCTGACCCTCGGCGCCGCCTTCGAGGCGACGGCCCCCCGCCGCACGGAACCGCCGCGCACCCCTCGCCTGCCCGCCGAGTGACGTGACGTGACGGGGCGGGGCGGGGCGGGGGTCTCCCCGCTCCGCCCCCGCCGCTGTCGCGGGGCGCGAGGCGCGAGGGCGCTCCGCCCGAGATGTCCGCCGACGTCCGCATGTGTCCCGATCGATCAGGAATCGAGAAGCGCGGGCCACGGCGTTGCCTCTAGCCTGCACGCCATGGACATCAGCATTCACACCACCACCCTTCCGCACGACGACCCGGACGCGTCGCTGGTCTTCTACCGCGACGTCCTGGGCTTCGAGGTCCGCAGCGATGTCGGGCAGGGCAGGATGCGCTGGATCACGGTCGGCCCGGCCGGGCAGCCGGGCACGTCGATCCTGCTGGCGCCGCCCGCCGCCGATCCCGGCATCACCGAGGACGAGCGCCGCACGATCACCGAGATGATGGCCAAGGGCACCTTCGGCTGGATCCTGCTGGCCACCCCGGACCTCGACGCCACCTTCGAGAAGGTGCAGGCCGGTGACAGCGAAGTCGTCCAGGAGCCGACCGACCAGCCGTACGGCGTCCGCGACTGCGCGTTCCGCGACCCCGCCGGCAATCTGATCCGCATCCAGGAACTGCGCTGAGCCGTACGGGTACCGGCGCGGCTGTACGAGCCGCCGCGCGACCACCCGCGAGGGGTGCCGGCGGCACGTGGACGCGTCCGGGGGCAGCCGTCTCGGCCACCCCCGGTCGCTCGAAGACGCCGATGGGCAGGGCAGACGGACAGGGCAGACGGAGAACGAGGGGGTCCCCATGTGCAGGCCGGAATGGCGGCGAGCGCTCGTCCAGGCGCAGCGTCTGGCCGACTTCGCGCGGTTGCGCCGCGTCCGCGATCGGATCGACCGGGAGTACGCGCGGCCACTGGACGTGGCGGCGCTCGCCCGCGACGCGAACATAGCCGCCGGGCGGCTGAGTCGGGAGTTCCGCGCCGCGTACGGCCAGTCGCCGTACGCGTATCTGATGGCGCGTCGCATCGAGCGGGCGGCGGCGCTGCTGCGGCGGGGCGACCTCGGCGTCACCGAGGTCTGCCGCGCGGTCGGCTGCGCGTCGCTGGGTACGTTCACCACCCGCTTCACCGAGCTGGTCGGCATGCCGCCAGGAGCCTTCCGGCGCCGGCCGGCGGGTGCGGCGGACGCGGCGGGTGCGGCGGACGCGGCAGATGCGGCGGCCGCGACGGCCGGCCGTCCCGCTCCGGCGGCGGGGCCGGCGATCATCCTGGACGGGATGCCCGCGTGGGTGGCGAGGCGGGTCGCGAGACCGGTCAGGAATCGAGAAGCCCCGGCCGCCGGGCAGCGCCTAGCGTGATGGTCATGGCAACCACCGCTTCCACCGCAGCCCACACGTCCCTCGCCTCCGTCACCCTTGAGGTGGCCGACCCCGAGGCCGCCCTCCGCTTCTACCGCGCCTTCGGCGTGGACACGCACATCCGCCTGCGGGCGTCCGGGGCGCACTCCACCGGATTCCGCGGCTTCACCCTGGCGCTCACGGTGTCCGGGCCCGCGACCGTCGACGGCTTCGTCGGCGCCGCCGTCGACGCCGGGGCGACCGTCCTGAAGCCCGCCGCCAAGTCGCTGTGGGGCTACGGCGGCGTCGTCCAGGCCCCGGACGGGACGATCTGGAAGATCGCGACCTCCGCGAAGAAGGACACCGGCCCCGCCACCCGCGAGATCGACGAGGTCGTCCTGCTGCTCGGTGTCGAGGACGTGAAGGCCACCAAGCAGGTCTACGTCGACCGGGGCCTGACCGTGGCCAAGAGCTTCGGCGGCAAGTACACCGAGTTCGCCCCCGGTCGGGCCGGCACCGTCAAGCTGGCGCTGTACAAGCGCCGCGCCCTGGCCAAGGACCTCGGCGTCCCCGTCGACGGCACGGGCTCGCACCGCATCGTGCTCGGCAGCGCCGCCGAGGCCTTCACCGACCAGGACGGGTTCGTCTGGGAGGCCGCCGAGGCGCTCGCCCCCACGCCGTCCTGACGACAGCCGGGCCCCGGCCCGGATCGCCGGCGCGTACACACCCACACGTCGCGTACGCCTCCGCCAGTACCGCGTACACCTCCACCAGTAGCGCACACACATCCACCAGTACAAGGAGTGAGCCATGAAGGCGCACGTCAGCTCCATCCTCCTCGGCGTCCGGGACATGGACCGGGCCAAGCGGTTCTACACCGAGGGGCTCGGCTGGAAGATCCAGAACGACTACGGCATCTCGGTGTTCTTCGCATCGGACGGCGCCTCGCCGGTCGGCTTCTACGGCCGCGAGGGCCTGGCCGAGCAGGTCGGCACGGACCAGGAGGGCAGCGGCTTCAGCGGCCTGGTCCTGACCTACGTCGTCCGTAGTGAGGCGCGGGTCGACGAGATCATGGCGGAGGCCCAGCAGGCCGGCGCCACCGTCCTCAAGCCCGCCGGCGCTCTGCCGTGGGGCGGGTACGGCGGCACCTTCGCCGACCCGGAGGGCTACCTCTGGAGCCTCGGCTACAGCGCCCAGGGAGCCGACCAGCCCTACGCCGAGTAGCCGCGATCGGGCAGGACCTACGAGCGGGTCGCGAGCCCCGTGATCCGCGCCCGCTCGGACGCCCCGCGGCCGACCGCTACCGCCGGGACGGCCGCCCCACCCCCGGCGCTCCCCACCCCCGGCGCCCCACGTGAGCCGTCTGCCGACCGGTCTAGACGAGGGACCCCCCGCCGTCGAGCGTCAGCACGGAGCCGGTCGCGAAGGGGTTGCCCAGCAGGAGGAGATAGGCCGCCGCGGCGTCCCCGGGCTGCCCGACCCGACCGGCCGGGAGTCCGCCGCCCTGGCTCCGGAAGAACGCTTCCGGTTCCGGGACGAGGCCGTCCCACAGTTCGGTCCGCACGACGCCGGGGCGTACCGCGTTGACACGGATCCCCCGCGGGGCCAGGTCCAGGGCGAGCGCTCGGGTCAGGGACTCGATCGCTCCCGTCGTGCTGGCGGGGACCGGCGAGCCGGGCAGCGGGCGGGTCGCGACCACTCCGGACGTGACGACGATCGAGCCGCCCGGACGGATGGCCGGCACCGCGTACTTCACGGCCAGGAAGGCTCCCCAGTAACGGACTTCGAAGCCGGCGCGGGCCTCGGCCGAGCTGAGGTCCTCGATCCCCTTCAGGAGCAGGGTGTCTCCGGCCGTGTAGACGAAGTGGTCGAACTCGCCGAGTCCGGCGAAGAACGCGGCGATCGAGGACTCGTCCGTCACATCGATGCGACGGCCCTCGGTGTCGCCGGGCAGCGTGGACGCGGCCGCGTCCACGCGTTCCTGGCTGCGCGAGGCGACGACGACGCGGGCCCCGTCCTTCGCGGCCTGCTCGGCCACCGCGTAGCCCATGCCCGAGGTGCCGCCGATGACGACGATCTTCTTCTGGTTCAGTGTCATGAGGTGAAGCTATGTCAGTGCCGCGAGACGATGAATGGCCAAGAATCTCGATCCGCTGTCCGATCGTCTCGATCCCCCGGCACTATGATCGCGTCGTGGACATCCTGAGCGACACCCTGGCCGCACTGAGAACGGGACGTCCCAGCGCCGTCCGCACCGAGGCGCGAGCGCCGTGGGGCTTCCGCGTCCAGGCCGTCGTCGGGGCCGCGTTCCATGTGGTCGGCGAGGGCCGGTGCCTGCTCGTACCGCCGACCGGGGACCCGATCGAACTCGGCGCGGGCGACGTGGTCTTCCTGCGCCGGAGCAGCGGCCACGTCCTGACCGACTCGCTGCCGAGCCCGGTCGTGGACTTCGCTCCGGTACCCGTCGACGGGGGTTCGCCGATCGGCCGCCTCGTCGCCGACGGCCCCGGTGCGCGGACCCGCCTGCTGTGCGGCGCCTACAAGCTCGACGTGGACCACCGGCATCCCCTGCTGCGCGAACTCCCGGAGGTCATCCACCTTCCCGCCCGCCCGGGGCGCCATCCGGCGCTCCAGGCGACGGTCGATCAGCTCTGCGTCGAGATGAACGCCCCGCGGCCCGGATCCGACGCCGTCGTCAGGTCGCTGATGGACCTGCTCCTCGTCTACATCCTGCGCTGCTGGTACGACGAGCAGTCGCACGAACGCGCCGGGGGCTGGGCGGCGGCCCTCACCGATCCGGTGATCGCACCGGCGCTGCATGCCATCCACGAGGACCCCGGGCATCCGTGGACCGTCGAATCCCTCGGCGGCAGAGCGGGCTTGTCCCGGGCGGCCTTCGCCCGGCGCTTCACCGCCGTCGTCGGCGATCCGCCGTTGAGCTACCTGACGACGTGGCGCATGACGACGGCCGGATGACTCCTGCGGGACGGCGACCTCTCCCTGACCACCGTCGCGGCGAAGAGCGGGTACACGTCGGAGCTCGCCTTCGCCAAGGCCTTCAAGCGCCACTTCGGAGCCCCACCGGGCGCCTACCGCCGCGGGGCACGGGCCTGACGGCCCGGCCGATGACCCCGGCCACGGCGCCGGCGAACCGGTACCGGGAGAGCAGCACGCGCAGCCGGCCGGTCTCCGTCCTGATCCTGGCGAACCCACCGTCCTCCTGAGACCCCCCGACTACGCTTGTCCCGGTCACGGCCAAGATCGAACGAGGGGGGACCACCCATGCCGTACGAGATCGGCGCGAAGGTGAGGCTGACCAGGGATGTGCAGGTCAGCGCGGACGGCATGACGGCCGGAACCGGCCTCCCCGGTCCGCTGTTCCTGGCCGGGGGCTTGACGGGCATCGTCTCCGGCTCGGCAGTGCAAGCCGGCGGCGCGTCCCCGGACATGCTCGCGAGCTTCGACCAGCAAGTCCGCGGCAGCCGGTTCGACAGCTTCACCGCCGGCCTGATCGACGACCTCCGTCAGCGGGTCATCGGGATGGGAGCAGTGGGTGCCGGAGCCGGCGCTCGGACCAGGTACACGGTGCGTTTCGAGAACGGCTTCGTTCTCGGCGGTCTCGAAGAAGACTGGCTGGCCGGAGCCTGAGTGTCCGCCACCGCGCCGGCGCGGTGGCGGACACTCAGGCCGGATAGCCGATCGAGCCCAGCGGTGGGCAGG
>NZ_JBHWUI010000226.1:0-10543 GCF_042737525.1 Kitasatospora sp. NPDC059973
GATTCCTCCGCGCGCGCCTGCCGTCCTCAGACCATGGCGGTCGCACCGCCTGCCGCTCCGGCGAGCGGCAGACGGCGACCCGGATCCGGCTCCTCGGCTCCGGTGTCGACCGGACGGGTGGTCTTCGCCAGGGGTCGGCACCGGCGTCGGGCGGAGCCGGACCGTCATCGCCTTACATGGGCATGCGCCCCAGCCACTGGGGCGCGCCGCCGTCCGTCTCGGACGGACCGGCTCCGACGACGAACCGGGAACCCCATGACCGACCCGGACCCAGCAGCCGGCGGCCGCATCGGCGGCCGGCCCCTTCTGCGCCGCCTCGCCGCCGCCGTCCTGGGAGCCGTCGTGCTGGCCGCGGCGGGCACGCCCGGCCACGCGGCCGGACGGCCCGCCCTCGCACCGGGCACGCAGTTCACCCCCTTGACCGCGGCGGTGATGACCGAGCCCGCGCCGTTCGACGCCTCGGACGGGAAGGTCCACCTCTCCTACGAACTGCTCACCACCAACGCGCTGTCCACCAGCCTCGCGGTGCGGCTGGACCGGGTGGACGTCCAGGACGCCGCCACCAAGCGCGTCGTCGGCTCACTGAGCGGGTCGGCGCTGGGCGCGGCGGCCAATCCCGTCGGTGACCCGCTGCCGGGCGCGGTCGGCGACCGCCCGCGCGACCCGGCGGCCGACGGCGGCCGCGGTGCCGCGCCGCCGCCCGAGCCACCGGCGGAGACGGTGATCCCGGGCTCGCAGCAGTGGGTGCTCTGGATCGACCTGGCGCTCGCCCCGGGCGAGCCGGTCCCCGAGGTGGTGGAGCACCACCTGGTGGGGGCCGTCCTGTCCGCGTCGGGCTCCTCGCCCTTCGAGGAGACGGTGCAGCCCACCCGGACCGCCCGTACGGCGCCGCCGGACCTGCTGCCGCCGGTCCGCCCGGGCAGCTGGTACGCCAGCGAGTCGTGCTGTGACAACACCCACCACCGGCGCGGACTCGCCCCGATCAACGGCGCGTTCTACGTTCCGCAGCGCTTCGCGATCGACTGGTACCGGGTCGGCGGCGACGGGCAGACCTGGGAGGGCGACCCGGGGCAGCTCACCAGCTATCTGACCTATCGTCAGCCGGTCCTCGCCGCTGCCGGCGGCCGGGTGGTGGAGGTCCAGGACGGCGTCCCGGACAACCCGCCGCCGTACCCGCCCGCGGTACCGCCGATCGAGGACACCGTGGGCAACCACATCACCCTGGAGGTCGCCCCCGGCCGGTACCTGCTCTACGCCCACCTCCAGCCGGGATCGCTCCGGGTCCGGGCGGGCGACTGCGTCGAACCCGGCCAGGTCCTCGGGCTGATCGGCAACAGCGGCAACTCCACCACCCCGCACCTGCACTTCCAGGTGATGACCACGGCGGAGTTCTTCCCGACCGACAGCCCGCCGTTCACCTTCCGGGAGTTCCGGGTGCTCGGCCATGTCGCGCCCCGGATCTGGGACGACAACCTGGGCCTGCAGCCGACCGGCGTGCTGCCGATCGACCCCTCGCCCTACGACGGCCCGCACCGCTCCGCGTACCCGCTCGACCGCCAGGTGCTCGACTTCTGACCGCCGGCCCGTGGCCCGCCACCCCGTACCCGGGGTGGCGGGCCACCGCGTTGTCCGGAGCGCCGCGGCGAAGGCGTGGGGCGACGTCCGCGGGCCGGTGCCCGGTAGGCCTCGCACGGGGTACGGACGGGACCGTCCGCCGGGCGGACGAGGCCGGCTCCGTGCGGACGTCCAGGGCAGGTCATGCCGCTGCGGCGGGCGGCCCGCTCCCGGGCACCCGGGCCCCGGGCAGCCGGGGCCGGCCGGGGCCGGGGGCTGGACCGGCGCGCCCCGGGAGGAAGGCGCAGGTGGGCCCGGGCGGCGCGGGCCGACCGGGCCCACCCGGCCGGGTCGGAGCCGCCGCGGCCCGCGGAGAGCGGGCGGCGAAGGCCGTTGACGGCCGCGCGCCCCCGCCCTACAACGAACACGTGGGCCCTCGGCGCGGCAGGCCGGGGCCGGTGACGGCGCCCCGCCCGGGCGCCGCACGAACCCCGAGGAGCCCGAGGAGCAGGCCCGTGACTCCCGAAGACCGTGGCTGCCCCGTACTCGACATGGCCGCGCGGGCCCCGCACGCGCAGAACGCGCTGCTCCGCTCCGCCGGCCCCGCGGTCCGGGTCGAACTCCCCGGCGGCGTCATCGCCTGGTCCGTCACCCGGAGCGAGGTGATCCGCGCACTGGCCGGCGACCCCCGGGTCTCCCGGGACCCGCGCAAGCACTGGCCGGGCCTGGCCGACGTCCCCGAGGGGTGGCCACTGGCACCGCTGGCCCTGCAACAGACCTTCTTCAACCTCTACGGGGGCGAACACCGCGCGGCACGGCGGCGGATGACCCCCTCGTTCGCGCCGCGCCGGGTGGCCGCGCTGCGCTCCGGGATCGAAGCGACCACCGCCGAGCTGCTCGACGCGATCGGCCGGCTCGGCCCGGGTGAGGCCGTCGACGTCCGCCGGGCCCTGTCGCTCCCGCTGACGATGACCGTGATCTGCGACCTCTTCGGGGTGCCCGCCGCGATGCGGCCGGTGCTCGGCGAGGCGATGGACAGCCTCCTGATCACGGCGTCGACGCCCGACCGGATCCGGGCCGCCCAGGCGGAGATGGACGCGCTGCTCACCGGACTGCTGCACCTCAAGCGCCGGCGGCCCGGAGCGGACCTCGCCAGCGACGTGGCCGCCGTCCCCACCGGCGGCGACGGCCGACCGACCGAGGAACAGTCCCGCGACACCCTCTTCCTGATGATCGGCGCCGGCTACGAGACCGCCGTCAACCTGATCACCAGCGCCGTCCACGCCCTGCTGACCCACCGCCGGTTCCTCGCCCTGGTCCAGGAGGGAACCCTCGGATGGGAGGACGTCATCGAGGAGACGCTGCGTCACGAGGGCCCGGTGATGCACCTTCCGCTGCGGTACGCGCTGGAGGACATCGACCTCGGCGAGGGCGTCGTCGTCCGACGGGGTGAGCCGATCCTGCTGGCCTTCGGCGCGGCCGGCCGCGACCCGGAGGTCCACCCGGACCGGCCGGACGACTTCGACCCGACCCGCCCGGCCAAGGACCACCTGGCCTTCGGCCACGGCCCGCACTTCTGCCTCGGCGCCCCGCTGGCACGCCTGGAGGCCGAAGTGGCCCTGTCCGGGTTCTTCGGCTCCTACCCGGACGCCGTCCTGGCTCCGGAGGGCCCGCCGCCCGTGCGGCTGCGGTCCGCCGTGGTCAACGGCCCGGCCGAGCTCTGGATCGTGCCGGCCCCGGTCCCCGCGTGACGGTCGGTTCCGGCAGTCGCCCGCCGGAACCGGACCGGGGCGGCGGTACCGCGGCCCCGGTCGCCGTCGTCGGCCGGTCGCGGTCGTCGTTCAGCCGCGGTCGCGGGCCGGCGGCCGTCGGTCAGTCGCAGTCGACGCAGAGGGGGCGGCCGTTCTTCATGCGCGAGAGGCGGCTGCGGTGGTGCACCAGGAAGCAGTTCACGCAGGTGAACTCGTCGGACAGCATCGGCTGCACGGTGACGGTGAGTTCCTCGCCCGAGAGGTCCGCGCCGGGCAGCTGGACACCGTCCGTCGATTCGAGCTGGTCGACGGCGTCGATGGCGCCGGAGGAGGTGTCGGTGCGGCGGGTCTTCAGCTCCTCGATGCTGTCGTGCGACCCGTCGTCGTCGGTCTTGCGGGGGGCGTCGTAGTCGGTTGCCACAGATGGTCCCTTGTCGTCGTGGTTGAAGTTTACGCCGTGTGCGACGTGCCTGGTGGCGGCCGCGGTGGTCCGCTGGGCAGGGCTGGCGGCCCGGCCCTCGGGTGGTCGGAGGCCTGGTGGGGGGCGGCGGTGCGTGCGGCCGGTCGGGGCGGTCGGGGGCGGGGCGGGGATGGCAGGCGTCCACTCGCGTCCGACGCGGGTGTTGATCATGCCATGAAGTCCGCCGGGATCCGCCGTCCGCACCCCCGACCGCGATCGCGTGCCACCAGGACGGTGACGAAGCTGCGGGTCGTCCCGGTACTGTACGGCGGCCGCGCCCCCGACCACGACCGCCGGGCCCGCGACGCCCCGGCCCGGCGCACCCCGGCGGCCCGGCCGGACGCCCCGGCCCGCCCGGTTCACGCGGTACGGCCGGCTCGCGTCGGCGCGGAGGGCGCGGACGGCGCACGGTGCGCCGGGCGCGACGTCCCCACGACCCGTTCGCACTCCGTGCGCTCTACCGACGTCCGCGGGCCGCCGCGATGATGAGCGGACCGCACATGATCCGGGCGACTCCGCCCACCTGCCCCCGGGCAGGCGGACCTGCGGCGGAAGGGGCCCACCGTGTTGCTTCTCATCTCCCCGGACAGCGTCGAGGAGGCCCTCGACTGCGCGAAGGCCGCGGAGCACCTCGACATCGTCGACGTCAAGAAGCCCGACGAGGGCTCGCTCGGCGCGAACTTCCCGTGGGTGATCCGGGAGATCCGCGACGCCGTCCCGGCGGACAAGCCGGTCTCCGCCACCGTCGGCGACGTCCCGTACAAGCCGGGGACGGTCGCGCAGGCGGCGCTCGGAGCGGCGGTCTCCGGAGCCACGTACATCAAGGTCGGCCTCTACGGGTGCACGACCCCGGACCAGGCCGTCGAGGTCATGCGCGGGGTGGTCCGGGCGGTGAAGGACTACCGGCCGGACGCCTTCGTCGTCGCCTCCGGCTACGCGGACGCCCACCGGATCGGCTGCGTCAACCCGCTCGCCCTGCCCGACATCGCCCTCCGCTCCGGCTCCGACGCGGCCATGCTCGACACCGCGATCAAGGACGGGAGCCGGCTGTTCGACCACGTCCCGCCGGACGCGTGCGCGGAGTTCGTCCGCCTCGCCCACGAGGCCGGGCTGCTCGCGGCCCTCGCAGGCAGCGTCCGACTCGGCGACCTCGGCGAGCTGACCCGGATCGGGACCGACATCGTCGGCGTGCGCGGGGCGGTCTGCGAGGGCGGCGACCGCACGGTGGGCAGGATCCGGCCGCACCTGGTGGCCGCCTTCCGGGCCGAGATGGACCGGCACGCCCGCGAGCACGCGGCCGCCGTCTCGCAGAGCTGACCGCCGGCATGCTGCCGACACCCGTGCCCCGGCGCCCGCCGGGCCCGCGCGGCGAGCACTTCGCCGTCCTCGACCCGGCGACGGGCGAGGCCTTCGACGAGGCTCCCGACCAGCGGCCCGAGGAACTCGACACCGTCGTCGGCCGGGCCCACCAGGCCTGGCGCGGCTGGCGGGCCGACCCGGCCGCCCGCACCCGCGCGCTGCTCGCGGCGGCCGACGCGGTGGAGGCGGCCGGCGCCGAGCTGGCCCCGCTGCTCACCCGCGAACAGGGCAAACCCCTCGCCGAGTCGTCCGCCGAGGTCGCCCGCACGGCGGCCCGACTGCGCTACTTCGCCGAGCTCGCCCCCGTGCCCCGGCCGATCGACGACGGCCGGCCGGTCCGCAGCGAGGTCCGCTGGCGGTCGCTCGGGCCGGTGGCGGCGATCGTGCCGTGGAACTTCCCCCTCCAGCTCGCGGCGGCGAAGTTCGCGCCCGCGCTCGCGGCGGGCAACCCGGTGGTCCTCAAGCCCTCCCCGTTCACCCCCCTCGCCACCCGGCTGCTGGGGTCCGTCCTCGCCGGCGCGCTCCCCGAGGGCGTCCTGACGATCGTCACCGGGCTCGAACCGCTCGGTGCCCGGCTCGTCTCCCACCCGGGGATCCGGCACGTGAGCTTCACCGGGTCGATCCCGACCGGCCGGGCCGTCGCGGCGGGCGCGGCGCCCTCGCTGGCCCGGGTCACCCTGGAGCTGGGCGGCAACGACGCCGCGATCCTGCTGGAGGACGTGGACGTCGAGCGGATCGCGGACCGGCTGTTCTGGGCGGCGTTCCGCAACTGCGGGCAGGTGTGCATGGCGGTCAAGCGCGTCTACGCCCCGGCCCGGCTCCGCGACCAGGTGGTCGAGGCCCTCGCGCAGCGCGCCAGGGCCGCCGTCGTCGGCCCCGGGCTCGACCCGGGCACCCAGCTGGGGCCGCTCAACAACGCCCCCCAACTGGCCCGCGTCGAGCACTACACGGCCCGGGCCCTGGCGGACGGCGCCCGGGCCGCCGCCGGCGGCCACCGGCTGGACCGGCCGGGCCACTTCTTCGCCCCGACGGTCCTCGCCGATGTCCCGCCGGACAGCCCGGTGGTGACGCAGGAGCAGTTCGGACCGGTGCTGCCGGTGCTGGCCTACCGGAGCGTCGACGAGGCCGTCGCGGCGGCCAACGACACCGGCTTCGGCCTGGGCGGTTCGGTCTGGGGGACGGACCTCGACCGCGCCGAGGCGGTGGCCGACCGGCTGGAGTGCGGGACGGCCTGGATCAACCACCACGCCGAGCTCTCCCTCGCCCAGCCCTTCGCGGGCATCAAGGAGAGCGGGGTCGGCGTCGCGGGCGGGCCGTGGGGGCTCTACGGGAACCTCAGGCCGTTCGTCGTGCACCGCCCGGAGGAGGGGTGAGGTTCCGCGCCGCGGTCCTGCGCTCCCACCAGGGGCCGTTCACGGTCGAGGAGGTGGCCCTGGGGACGGGGCCGGCCGACGGCGAGGTCCTGGTGCGGATCGCGGGCTGCGGGATGTGCCGGACGGACCTCGCCGTCCGGCGTTCGGCGGGCCGCTCACCGCTGCCGGCCGTCCTCGGCCACGAGGGGGCGGGAGTCGTGGTGGAGACGGCCGGCCCGGACACCGGCCTGCACGTCGGGGACCACGTCGTGCTGAGCTTCGACTCCTGCGGCCACTGCCGCAGCTGCCGGGGCGCGGCCCCCGCCTACTGCGACTCCTTCGCCGCGCTCAACCTCTTCGGCGGGCGCACGGAGCACGCCGCGCGGTTCACCGACGCGGCCGGGGGAGGACTGGCCCCCCGGTGGTTCGGCCAGTCCTCGTTCGCCGAGTACGCGGTGGTCCTGGCCCGCAACGCCGTCCGGGTCGACCCCGCACTGCCGATCGAACTGCTCGGACCGCTCGGCTGCGGCTTCCTCACCGGCGCCGGAGCGGTCCTGAACACCTTCGCGGCCGGTCCCGGCGACACCGTCGCGGTCTTCGGCGCCGGAGCGGTGGGCCTGGCCGCGGTGATGGCGGCCACCGCCGCCGGCGCGGTCACCGTGGCCGTCGACCGGTACACCGAACGGCTCGCCCTCGCCGAACGGTTCGGCGCCGTCCCGCTGCCCGCCACCTCGGCCGACCTGCCCGGCCGCATCCGGCGGCTGACCGACGGCGGCGCGCGGTACGCGCTGGACACCACCGGCTCCGTCCGGCTGATCAACGACGCGCTCCTGGCGCTGCGCCCGACCGGGCACCTCGGACTGGTGGCCCGGCTGAGCGGCGCGCTGGCGATCGAACCGGGGGCACTGGACCGGGGCCGGCGGATCTCCCACCTCTGCGAAGGGGACGCGGTGCCGGGGCTGCTGGTGCCGAGGCTGACCGCACTGTGGCAGGCCGGGCGGTTCCCCTTCGACCAGCTGATCCGGACGTATCCGCTCGCCGCGGTCAACGAGGCCGAGCGCGACTGTGACGAGGGGCGCGTGGTCAAGCCCGTGCTGATCCCGGCCGGGTGAGCCGCCGAGCGGGTGCCTCCGCACCGGCTCGCCGCTCCGCACCGGCTCGCCACCCCGCGCGGGATGCGCGCAGCCGAGGGGGAGAGGTGCCGCCGCGCGGAGTACGTACCGCTTCGCGCCCCCGCGCGGGATACGTTCGTTGGCGTATCTTCCGCCGGGATCCCCCGGGACCGTTGACCGCCGTGCCTCCCGACGATTGGCTCGTCGGGAGCCCGCTGCCGGGAGGGAGCCCGGCCGGGCGATCACCAGGGGAAGGGACAGACCCATGGCACGTACCACCCGCACCACCAGCAACCGGTGGCTGGCCGGCGGCGGCAGCGTCCTCGCGGCGGCGGCCGTACTCGCCGTGACCGCCGTGCCCGCCCAGGCCCGTCCGGCGGCGCGCGGCACCGTCCAGGTCAGCGTCGGGGTGAACGGCGCCGGGCCGGACGACCAGTCCTGGAACCGGCAGATCAGTGCCGACGGCCGCTACGCGCTGTTCACCTCGTGGGCGACCAACCTGGTCTCCCAGCCCGCGAAGAGCGGACGCGACGCCTACGTCCGCGACCTGGCGACCGGCCGCACCGAGCGGGTCAACCTGTCCGACGACGACAACGCGCTGGACGGCTTCACCGACTACGCCGCGATCAACGCCGACGGCCGCTACGTCGCCTTCGAGAGCGACGCGGTGAACGTGGTCCCCGGCCTGCCGGTGCCTGGACGCACCGAGGTGTACGTCCGGGACCGCCGTAGCGGCCGCACCGAACTGATCAGCGGCGGACCGGTCAGCACCGACACCGACCGGTTCCACGCCTCGTACGCGCCCTCGGTCAGCGCGAACGGCCGCTACGTGGCGTTCGTCTCCAGCCGGACCGACCTCGTCCCGGCCCCCCAGGGCGACGGCGCCTCGCTGGCCAGGCCCTACACCTGGGACTACAACATCTACGTCACCGACCGCTGGACGGGGAAGACCCGCCTGGTGACCCGCGGCGTGGACGGCAAGCCGGGCGACAGCATGTCCCTCAACCCGACGATCAGCGCGGACGGCCGCACCGTCGGCTTCACCTCGCTGGCAGGCAACCTGCTGCCCGCCGACCAGACCCCCGCCGACCAGACCCCCGCCGACCAGACCCCCGCCGACCAGACCCCCGCCGACCGAACCCCCGCGCCCGCGCCCGCGGCCGGCGCCGCCGGTCCCGCCGCCGACGTGGAACTCGCCCCGGGCAGCGGCGCGGACCTGCCCCGCGGCGCCCGGCCCGGTCTGGCCCGGCCGACGACCGGTGTCTACTACACGTACGACGTGGCGTCCGGCCGGATCTCCGCCGCCAGCCTCGCCCCCGACGGCACGCTCGGCTACGCGAGCTTCGACGCGACGATCAGCCCCGACGGGCGGCGCGCGATCTACGCCCTGCCCGAGCCCGGCGGGTCGACCAACGGCCACCGGTACCACACCGTGCTGTACGTCCGGGACCTCGGGAAGGGCACCGTCACGAAGATCAGCGGTGGCCTTCCCGGCACCGCCTCGGTCGGCTCCTCCGACCACGGCCGGATCACCGCCGACAACCGCTGGGTGTACTACTCCTCCGCCGCCGACAACCTGGTGGCGGGCCCGCAGCACGCGGGCTGGGACGTCTACCGCCACGACCTGCGCACCGGCCGCACCGAGCGGGTCTCCACCGCGCCGGACGGCTCGCTCGGCAACGGATCGTCGGTCGACCCGGCCGTGGACGCCCGCGGCGACACGGTGGTGTTCGGCTCGACCAGCGGCAATCTGCTGACCGGCCCCGGCGGCCCGGAACACACCGACTACCAGGTCTACGCCCGCACCACCGGGCACCACGGCGACGGCGGCGACCAGGGCCAGGGACAGGAGCAGGGCCGGGACGACTGACCTGCGCCGCCGCTCGGACCTCGGACCTCGGTGCGGACGGCGGCGGCCGTGCGGTGGGGGCGGGCCGATCCGCCCCCACCGGAAGGGTGGGTTGCCGAGAGGTGGCGCCCTGTCAACTGCGTTGTACCCGACCGAATGTCACGGTTCCGTCGCCGTCCTGTCCTCATGATTGTGACGCTGCGCATGCCACCATTCGCGGTCGGCCGGTCGTCCTGTGGTGTGTCCGAACACCGTTCAGTACGCGCCACCATCGGGGAGCCACCATGTTCGTCCGCCGCCGCCGTCCGCTGCTCGTCTCCGTCGTGCTCGTCGCCGGGGCGGGTCTCGCGTTGACCGCCTGCGGGCCCGAGAACACCGATGCGGCCGGCGGCTCGACGGCGCCCGCGACCACCGCGGTGGCCGTGGCGCCCTCCGCGACGGCCGCGCCGGCCACCGGTGCCCCCTCGGCGCCCGGTGCCACCGGTGCGCCCAGGACGAGCGCGCCGGCCACCGGAGCGGCGTCGCACACGCCGTCCGGGGTGAGCCCGTCGAGCGGCACCCGGCCCGACGGCGGGAGTGCCGGCGCCCGCCCGTGCGCCATCGACAGCCTGGCGATCCACGCGACGGCCCGGGCCGGGGCCCCGACCCAGTGGGTGATCGAGGTACGCAACAGCGGTACGGCCGCCTGCAGCCTGAGCTCCACCCCGGGGGTCGACCTGGGCAACTCCACCGCCACCGACCGGAGCAAGAACATCAAGCCGGTGCTCGCGAGCGGCACGGCGCGGTTCGCCGTCCCGGCGGGCCAGAGCGCCTACGCGGTGATCGACCTCGACCCGAGCGGTGCCACCACGGGTACCGTCCCCGGCATCAACGAGCTCAACGTGCTGGTCGACGACGACGACACCAACATGCCGCTCGCCAACACCCGGAACTTCCCGCTCGGCAACGGCGCACGGGTCCTGAACCCGCAGATGGGCATCTACCGGTCCAGCGTGGCGGAGGCGGTCACCTCGATGGCCGCCGCCCCCAACTAGCCGACCCGCCCGGCTCGGCCCGGCTGCCCGGCTCGGCCCGGCTCGGGGGAGGGCAGGCGGGCACGGCCGGGG
>NZ_JBHWUI010000227.1:0-10411 GCF_042737525.1 Kitasatospora sp. NPDC059973
CGGCCGCGACCGGCCGCGGCGCCCGCCGCCCCCGGCGCGGCCGCGCCAGCGTCCCCGGCCCGGTCCTGACCACCCGCCGCCCCCGCCGCGACGACCGCCCCTACGACACCCACGTGCTGCCCCCCTGTCACGCCGGGGCACCCGCGCCCACCCTGCGCCCGGTCGACCTGGACACCCTCCCCGACCTCACCGCCGAGTCCGGCCGCGGCCTCTTCCTGATCCACGCCCTGACCGACCACGTCCAGCTCCGCAACCACCCCCTGCGCGGCGCGATCGTCAGCTTCGACAAGGTCCTCAAATGGCAGGACGACGCCCTCCTGCGGGCGGCCTCGTAGCGCCGGCACCCCTCTGAACTGAGCGAATGGCCACTCCGGCGAGCCCCCCGGGCGGACTAGGTGCATTAGGCGCTGTCGCGGACGGAGTTCTACGGCAGGTGCATCGCGGCGACGGAGTACGCCGAGGCGGCCATGAGCTTCGTCGGTCCAAATCAGCTCTCCACACTCGGGAAGCGGCCGCCCGCAGCCGGTGTCACTGGGACACGAGCTCGCCAGCTCTCTGCGCGAGTTCGGATGCGCCAGGGATTCCTCGCCTGTTGTAGACGGCCATGGTCGAGCGCACCGTCCTCAGCTCCTTCCGGTTCCGGTCGGAGGCCACGCCATCCATGAGATCCAGGCACTGATCCCAGAGGATCACGGCCTCCTCGTGGCGGTGCTGGGAGGCTACGGATTTGGCGAGATTCGCGAGGGTCAGGCCACGCACCCGCTGGTACGTCTCGGGGACACGGCCCTCCAGTGCCGCCCTGTAGTGCCGTTCGGCGGCCCGGTGGTCCTTCATCTCGGTCAGTGTCTTGCCCGTGTGCGATGCCACGGTCGCCGCGACCGGGCCGGAGGCCGCGGCGTAGGAGGGGACGCCGTCGTCGCCGGCGAGCATGGCGTCCTCGGCGGCCAGGAGCGCCCCGGCAGCGTTCTTGCTCCGGCCGTTCGCTCCGTACGCCCGCGCGGCCGTCACCAGCAGCAGCGCTTCCGTCTTCCGGTCGACCTTCCCTCGGGCCCGCGACAGCGCGGCCTCGGCCAGTTCGACGCAGTGCGTGGTCTGGCTCAGATCGAGGGCTTGGTGGGTGAGGGCCCGCATCATCCAGGCTCCGTGACCTGCGGGGTCGGACTCGCAGGCGAGCTGGTAGGCGAGGAGGTAGAACCTCTGGGCCGCGCCCTCGCGGCCGAGATCATGGCACTTCCATCCGACCAAGGTCGCCAGCTCAGCCGCCGCGCCGTACGCACTCCGGCGGACCTCCTCGGACGGGAACGTGGCCTGGAGCATCGGCACGACGGCGTCTGCCAGATAGGACGACACAGTGGACAGCCCGTGGCCGCCGCCCAGTCTCTCGTCGGCGGTCCGGAACATCTCGGTGAGCTGCCGGACGGTGAAAACCTCTTCAGCCCCGGCTCTGCGACCGCCCTTCGCGGTTCGCAGGGCAGCGGCGACGGCTTGGTGGTCGTAGACGAGCGGGAGCCCGACTGCGGCGGTGCCGAAGGCGAGGGCGAGGAAGTCGCGACGGTGGAACATGACAAGTCTCCCGAGATCGGCAGCAGTTGCCAGAGGATCAGGGGTCATGACCTCCCCGATTTCGGGGAAGCCTAGACCGATCTCGGCGACCGTCACCTTCCGCTTCACCATTCTGGTCAAAGCCTCGGCAAGGTAGGTCGCGGTTCTGCCAGTTGGGGTGCCGCCCCGGACCCAGGAGAGCACGGCGGATCGTGAGGTGTGCAAGGTCTCGCCGGCCTCCGCCGCAACCGTGCGGACCGTTCTGGCCAGGGCTTCGTACGTGCACCCGGCTTCCTCGATGACGCTCGCCAGCTGCCGGTTGGGCTTCTTACTGCCAGTCAACTCGCACCCCCAGAGCTGATCTTGAACAGATTGAACGGGATGGGTGGGCCATCACCGTACCGCCTGAGCGTGGTCGGCTGTTCACTGAGTGCACAAACCCGCACTTCAGAGGAGGTCGTTGCCTCATGGCCGACGTGTATTTCGACCCGCGCCTCAGCGAGTTGGCCGGGGCCGGCGTGCTGGTCACCGGGGGTGGTGGCCTGATCGGCAGCCGCATCGTCGCCCAGCTCGCCGCGTGCGGAGCCAGGCCGACCGTCCTGGACAGGTTCGACGCCTACCCGCACCCGGTGCGGGACCTGTTCCAGGTGGACCAGTACGGCGCCCGGATCGTCCTCGGGGATGTGCGCGAACGGGCCACCGTGAAGTGGCTCGCGGGCCGCGCGGACTACGTGATCCACGCCGCCGCGTACGCCGACGTCGCCGCCTGCACCCGCCGGCCCGACACCGCCTTCGCGGCGAATGTGCACGGCACCCAGACCGTCCTGGACGCGGTGCTGGAGTCGTCGGTGAAGCGGCTGGTGTTCGTGTCCTCCGCCTCCGTCTACGGCGACGGCATCCCCGCGGAGGACGGTGTGGCGCGCTTCACCGAGGAGCAGCCGCTGACCCCGATCTCCGTGTACGCCAACACGAAGTTGTGGGGCGAGCACCAGGTGCGCCTGATGCTAGGCAGCAGCGACACCGAGTACTCGATCGTCCGGTACTTCTCGGTTTACGGCGACCCGCAGATCCCCAAGCCCGGCTCGCACTCCTGGATGGTCCCCTGGCTGGCTCTGTCCGCGCACACGGGCCGGCCGATGCGGCTCAACGGCGGTGGCCACCAGGTGCGCGACATGGTCCACGTCGAGGACATCGCGCACGCCACGATCCTCGCGCTCATCGCCGACCAGGCCGCTGGACAGACCATCAATATCGGCACCGGCATTCCGACCTCGGTCCGGCGGATCGCGGAGTTGGTCGCCGCCCACTATCCCCGCGCCGCTTTCGTCGCGACACCCATGCCCGAGGGTGACCCGCGCGGAGGCTACGCCGACACCTGCCGAGCCACCGATCTGCTCGGCTGGCGTCCCGCCGTCACCCTCACCGAGGGCGTGGGCCGCTACGTGAACTGGCTCAGGACCACGCCGGGCGCCATCCCGGACTGGTTCACCGCCGCGCCGACCACCGCTATGGCCGCCTGAACGAAGGGACCGCTTCCATGCGCGTCGTGCTCCTCGGCGGAGCCGGATACATCGGCTCCGTTGCCTCCCACCACCTCGTCTCCCACGGCCACCACGTCACCGTCGTGGACGGCCTGATCTACAACCGCGGGGACGCCAACAAGGTCATGACCACCGGCGAGGGTGGGATGATCGTCGGCCGCGCGGACCTCGTCCAAGCCGCCCGCCTCCTCGGCCGACACGGCATCGACTCCTCCGTGTGGCAGCGCCACGGCAAGCGCCGCACTGCCGACTACGAGGTCACCGTGCCGGGCCTGAAGTACAGGATGCCGGACATCACGGCCGCGGTCGGGATCCAGCAGTTCCAGAAGCTGCCGGACTTCACCGCGCGCCGGGCGCAGATCGCCGCTTCCTACGACCGGTCCCTCGCCGGCCTTTCGGGGTTGCGGCTGCCGTTCGTCCTGGACAGCGTCCAGCACGGCTGGTTCCTCTACCCCGTCCTGATCGAACCGGGCGGCGGCCGGAGCCGCGACACGGTGGCCGACCTGCTCCTCGACGTCTATGGGATCGGCACCAGCGTCCACTTCAAACCGGTCCACCGGCTCGCCGCGTACCGGTACGTCGACTGCCACCTGCCCGTCACCGAACAGATCGCCGCGCGGCAACTGTCCCTGCCGTGCTACCCGGCCATGACCAGTACGGACGTGCAGCGCGTCATCGACGCGATCCATGCCCTCTGGTCCTGACCCGCAACTCCGCGAGGCCGACTGTTAGATGACCGGCGGCCGCCCCAGCCTGGTCATCCGCCACACCGTGCTCCACCGCATCGGCCGACGCGGAGGACACGGCGTCCGAACGCCCTCGAAGAAGCCCGACCACCACGCCTTGAGGCCGGACAGCGGCGGACGGCGAAGCACCGTGTACAGCGCCCAGGAGGTGAGGTAGATCGGCATCAGGACGGCAGGGAGATGACGCTTCGCCAGCCACACCCGATTGCGTGCCGTCATCCGGTAGTAGGTCGCGTGCCGGGCCGGATCGGTGCGGGGGTGCTGCAACACCAGATCGGCCCGGTAGTCGATCTCCCATCCGGCATCGAGCGCACGCCAGGCGAAGTCGGTCTCCTCGTGCGCGTAGAAGAACTCGGCGGGGAAAAGGCCGACTTGGTCGATCACGCTCATACGGATCGCGTGCCCGCCACCCAGGAACGTCGTGACCGGACCGGACTGCAGCGGATCGCTCGCGCCAAAACGCGGGACGTGGCGGCGCTGGGTGTACCCGGTCTCGTCCGCGATCCGGAAGGACACCACACCGAGGCACGGAGTCTCTTCGAAGGCTTCTCGGATCAACCGGAAGGTGTCGGTTCGGGGAAGCAGCCCGTCGTCGTCCAGGACTACCAGGACATCGACACCGCCGAGTTCACGCAGCCGCTCGACGCCGGCATTCCGCCCCCCGGGGATGCCCAGGTTCTCGGGCAGCTCGACCGCGTCCACCCACTCCGGCAACTCGGGCAGCTTCACGCCCTGCCCGAGCACCACGGTCCGGGTGCTGCCGCCGCCCTCCTGGGCTTCGACCGAGTCCAGGAGCGCACGAAGCTCCTTCGGCCGGTTGCCCATCGTCAGCACCACCACGCCCAGCGTGACGCCCATCGCACCCGATCCCATCGAGGAACCCTTCATGATCTCGCCGACACCGGAAGCGGCCGACGCGCCGTTGCGCGTACTCGCCGAGACCCGCAGGCTCCCGGACCACCAGCACCTGGACCAGCACACCCTGAGCTGGATCGCCGGCAACCGACCCGCCGGTCCCAGTGCCCCGGCCACGATGCCACATCGCCCGACCCTGCTGGTACCCGACGTTTCCTGGTTCGCCAGCCCGGCCGTGATCGACTCCATTCACGGCGCCCTGCACGACGCCCGCGTCAGCCTTCTCGTCCAGTTCCTCGCCCAACATCACGAGCCCGGTAATGATCAAACCCTGGCCCTCGCCGCCGCAGCGGCCTGCCACGACTGCCGACGACACCACGACCGCGACGACCCCGGCCACGGCGAACGCGCCGCACGCTGGCTCGCCGGCAACCTCGACACCGTGGCCCGCACCTTCGGCCAACCGGTCACCACCGAGACGATCACTGCCGTCGCCCTCCACGACGTCCCGTACGACGCCTTCACCGACACCCAGGTCAGCGCCTACCGGCAGAGCCCGCACCTGGTGGACCTCCTCAAGGCCGCCGACGCACTCGACCGCTACCGCCTGCCCCTCCGCCGCTGGTGGCCCGACCCGGGCCGCCTACGTGTAGCCCTGCCGGCGTGGCTCCCGCCGGTCGCGTTCGACCTGGTCGTGCACAGCGAGCAGGCACGACTCGACGGCGCCGATCACGGCGAGGCTTTGGAACACGCGCTCCACACCGTGCTGCCCGAGTAGGAGGACCCGTTGCACGCCGACTGGGAATACGCCCACACCGACTACAACGCGCCGGTGTCCCGTCCGTCACCCGCCGGGCTCGCGGAGAGCGAAGCCGACTGGGCTCACCGCCTGGAGACACAGACCCCGAACGGCTGGCTCCTGCGGGACAACGCCATGCTCCGCAGCCTGGCCAGCGGCGCCCCGATGCACCTGCTCCACCTGACACGCGACCTGGGCACCGTCCGCAGCAGCGGGCACCTCTACGCCTCCACCGGCTGCCTGGTCGGCGCCGTCTACGGGGCGCCCCTCACTCCGACCGGTGGCGCATACCGGCCCCACAACCTCGGCTCCTACCTGCTGGAGAGCAGGCAGAACAGCACACCACTCATCATCGAGGTCACCCCCGGCGCTCCAGTGCCAGCCAAGGGCCTCGACTACCTGCGCCTCGGAGGCATCCACCTGAGGACGTATCAGACGTACCGGCACTTCCTCACCGGAGCGGAGGACGACAGTGTGCTCCGGTCCGTCGTGGACCGGGTGCGCGTCGCTGCCCCGTTCCTCGACACGCTCCTGCGCAACGCCAGCGGCGGCACGGCGCCGGACGAGTCGTTCATCGACACCCTTGCCGCCACGGTCCCGGCCTTCCCCTACCTCGGGTACCTCTACTTCGAGACCGTCGCCGAGTACTTGATGCTTCACTCCACCAGCCGGGCGACCAAGGAGTACGCCGACCGGGGCGAGCTCAACAACCGCCTGTACAAGGAACTCGCGTTCTCTGCGGTGCGGGGGATGGGAGTTCTCTTCGACCTCGGGCGGTTCGCGCCGGACTGCGTGCGGCTCTTCGAACTCGTCGGGCGCATCGAGCCCGGCCTGGCATCCGGCCTGCCCGGCTACGTGCGACGCCGGATGTCCCACCTGTTCGCCGCCACAGCCCTTGCCCCGGATCAGGACGCCTCCGCCCTCACCTTCCACGGGGCGGACCTGGACACACTGGCGGACACCGCCCCGTGCCTCCTCGGCCAGCTGATCTTCCGGGAGATCCGGATCGCCGACCGCTACCCGCAGCTCTACCACTGCTTCGAACAGGTCAAGGCCCTGGAAGTGTGGAGCTACTGGAACTCCGAGCGCATCCCGACGCCGTTCAACGGCACGACCCCCAAGGGGGAGATCGGCATCAATCCGGCCTACCCGGATGCCCGCTTCTCGGTCTGGACGGCGGAGACCTGCGAACGGGGGCTCCTCCACCCGGTCGAACAGATCGACGCAGTGCCGGCTCCTCGCCTCGTGCCCTGGTTGGTCGCTCCCCTACGGGACAGGACGGAGGAGGAACGATGGTTGAACCGGCACCTGGCACCCGCGAGATAGCTCCCGCCGGGCTGTCGAGCGGCTGGCTCCTCCACTGACTCGCCCCGCACTATCGAACAGGAAGCAGGCCCCCCATGCAGCACCGCGTCCGCGCCGTCCTCCTCACCCCGAACGACACCATGCTGCTGATCAAGCGCATCCGCCCCGGCATCGACCCGTACTGGGTGATCGTCGGCGGCAAGATCGAACCGACCGACGCCGGCCCCGAGGAGGCCCTGCTGCGCGAGGTCCGCGAGGAGATCGCGGGCGAGGCGGAGATCGTCAGCCACCTCCACACCATCGAAACGGCCACAGACCACGAGGACTTCTACCTCGCCACCATCAAGAAGTGGAGCTTCGAGGACCGCACCGGCCCCGAGTTCAGCCAGGAAGGCCGAGGCGAGTACGTCCTCGAAGAGATCCCCCTGACCACCGACGCCCTCGACGCGGTCAACCTCCTGCCCCAGGACTTCGCGGCCGTCCTGCGCGAGGCCGTCGAGCGCGGGGAACTCCTCGCCGCCCGCTGACCGCAAAGGCGGCCGGGTCGGCTGAGCCACTCGACCTCCACCGATGGTCCTTGATGTGATCAAGACCGCTGCGGCAAAAGGGCCTTGGCGTGGCGGTTGACGAGGTACGTTCCTCCAGTTGGGACCGCTCCCCGCGACTATCGCGGGCATCATCGTGGTCAGGCGACCAGCGGGCGCGAGATCGGCACGTGTGCTTCAGCCGCCGCTGATCACCCCAGCGTTAGGCCGGGCGCCAACTCACCCACGCGCTTCATACGGTGGAGGGGTGGTGGCGATCTGATCTGGGCGGTCCCGGGGCACATCTGGGGCACATGAGGGCGAAGAATGCCGCTGACCAGTGCGAACCACTGAAGGTAGTTTCGCCTGGTCGGCGGGGCTTTTGTGGTCGAACTCGCAGGTCAGGGCCTTGCGGTGATCAAAAGATCCTCACGTGGCAGGACGACGCCCTCGTGCGGGCCTGTTGACCACGGGCGGACACCCCGCCCGGCGCCGGCCCGGGCGCGCCCTCCGGGGCGGAACTACGCTGGCGCGATGGGTGCGGTGGGTGAGTGGGATCTGCGGCGGCTGCGGGTGCTGTGGGCGGTCGGTGAGTGCGGGACGGTGACGGCCGCGGCGGAGCGGCTGCGGCTCTCGCCGTCGGCGGTCTCGCAGCAGGTGTCGGCGCTGGCCAGGCAGGTGGGCGCGCCGATGCTGGAGCCGTACGGGCGGCGGGTCCGGCTGACCAGTGCGGCGCGGCTGGTGCTGCGCCACGCCGAAGTGGTGTTCGGGCAGTTGGAGCGGGCCGAGGCGGAGCTGGCGGGGTACCTGCACGGCGAGGCGGGCGAGGTGCGGGTGGGCGCCTTCGCCACCGCGATCGGCGGGCTGCTCGTCCCGGCGATCGCCCGGCTGCGGGCGGACGCGCCGCGGCTGGCGGTGCGGGTGGTGGAGACGGAGGCGGCCGGGGCCTACGGGCTGCTGGCGGCGGGGGACGTCGACCTGGCGCTCTCGCTCGCGGTGCGGCCGGCCGGCGGCGATCCCCGCTTCGTCGAGTCCGTCCTGCTCAGCGACCCGCTGGACGTGGCGCTGCCGCCCGGGCACCCGTGGGCCGACGCCCCGGGCCTGCGGCTCGCGGACCTCGCCGACGAGCCGTGGATCTACGGCGCCGCCGGCCCCTGGCGGGAGATCACCCTGACGGCGTGCGCGGACGCCGGGTTCGTGCCCGAGCGCGCGCACACCGCCGCGGACTGGTCGGCGATCCTGGCGATGGTCGCGGCCGGGCTCGGGGTGGCGCTGGTGCCCCGGCTGGCCTCGGCGGGGCGGGTCGGCGGGGCGGTGGTCCGGGCGCTGCCCGCCGACCTGCCGACCCGCCGGGTGGTCGCCGCGGTCCGCGCGGGGACGGAGGGGACGCCGCCGCTGCGTCGGGTGCTCGCGGCCCTGGCCGAGGCCGCCCGGGATGTTCAGTCCGGCTGAACGTTCTGGTCAGATCTTTGTGATGGACCTGACGGGTGTGCCGGGGTGACCGTGGAGGCATGACCACCGACGCGACCGCCACCGAGACCGCCGCCACCGAGACCGCCGCCACCGAGATCGCCGACGCGCTGCCCTACGCGGGCGGCAACCCCTACGCCGACTACCGCTCCGGCAGCTTCGCCTTCACCGCCCTCACCGACCTGGCCGACCGCCGGCTCGGCGGCGCCGTGATCGCCGCCAACGACGAGCTGTTCGCCGAGCGGGAGAACCTGCTGCTGCCCGAGCCCGCCGAGTTCCGCCCGCACACCTTCGGCAACAAGGGCCAGCTCATGGACGGCTGGGAGACCCGCCGCCGCCGCGGCGCCGGCACCGACCGCCCGCACCCGACCGCCGAGGACCACGACTGGGCGCTGATCCGCCTGGGAGTGCCGGGGGTCGTGCACGGCGTGATCGTCGACACCGCGCACTTCCGCGGCAACTACCCGCAGCGGATCGCCCTGGAGGGCGCCGAACTCCCCGGCACCCCGGGCCCGGAGGAGCTGCTCGCCGACTCCACCGTCTGGCACCCGCTGGTGCCCGCCTCGCCGGTGCGCGGCCACGCCGCCAACGGCTTCGCCGTCGAGGACGGCCGCCGCTTCACCCACCTGCGGCTCAGCCAGTACCCCGACGGCGGCATCGCCCGGCTGCGGGTGCACGGCGAGGCCCGGCCGGACACCGCCTGGCTGGCCGCGCTCGGCACCTTCGACCTGGCCGCGATCGAGCACGGCGGCGCGGTCGAGGACGCCTCCGACCGCTTCTTCTCGCCCCCGGCCAACCTCGCGCTGCCCGGCCGGTCCCGGGCGATGGGCGACGGCTGGGAGAACCGCCGGCGCCGCGACGCCGGCCACGACTGGGTCCTGCTGCGCCTCGCCGGGCGCGGCGCGATCCGCGCGGTGGAGATCGACACCGGCTACTACGTCGGCAACGCGGCCGGCTGGGCCGCGCTCTACGGACGGGACGAACGGGCCGCCGACCCGCAGGAGTGGTTCGAGCTGGTGCCCCGCACCCGGCTCCAGCCCGACGCCGTCCACCGTCTGGTGCTGGACGCGCCCCGGCCCGCCACCCACGTCCGGCTCGACGTCTTCCCCGACGGCGGCATCGCCCGGCTGCGGCTGCACGGCAGCCTGGTCTGACCGGGTACGGCCGGGGCGGGCGGCGCCGTCGGCCCCCGGTTGCCGGGGCCGGAGGGCCGCCGGACGATGGGGGAATGATGCACCAGATGCGCGCCGAGTACGGTGACGGCGGTCCGTCCGCCGGGGTGAGGCTCTGGCACATGGTCCGCGGCTCCGAAGCCGTCGCCATGTGCGGCCGGGAGCTGGACGAGGGGGCACAGCTGCGGGATCCGGCGGACTGGGGCAAGACGCCCGAACTCTGCTGCCACACCTGCGGCGCGTACTTCCTGCGCGAGACCCCGTACCTGGCGACCGAACACCCGTAGCCCGGCGGCGGCCGCCCGTGGCGCGTCCGGCGGCTCCGGCCGCGCGCTGATGCGGCGCGAACCGCCGGCCGGGCCCTAGTAGGGCTTTGTTAGGTGGTGTCGTAGGGCTGCCATGGGGTGGGTTGTCGGCAGGTGGGGCAGGTGCCGGTCCAGGTGGCGATGAGGTGTTG
>NZ_JBHWUI010000228.1:0-10318 GCF_042737525.1 Kitasatospora sp. NPDC059973
GCCCCGGCGGGCCGACGGCCCGGGGCCGGTCCGCGGCGGCCGACCGCCCGCCAAACCGGCGCGCGAGAGCTCACGGGTGCCGCCCCGCACCACGAGGCGCCCGCACCCCGGCCTGGCCCCGCGCGGCCGGCGGCTCCGACGATGAGCGCTGTCGGGCCCATTCCGGGCTCCGGCACCACGTCCGTCCGGGAGGTCCCCATGTCGTTCCCGCGCACCCGTACCGCCGCCGTCACCCTCGCGCTGCTCGTCGGCGGCGTCACCGCCTCGGCGGTTCCCGCCCGGGCCGCCGTCACCGCCGACCGCGCGGGGGCCCAGAGCCGGGCCCTCAGCCGCTTCGACGACGGCAGCTTCGAGACGCCGAAGGTGGCGGCGAACTCCTTCCTCGGCCTCTCGGCCGGACAGTCCATCGGCCCGTGGCGCGTCACCGGCGGCAGCGTGGACCTGATCGGTGCCGGCTTCTGGCAGGCCGCCGAGGGCGACCAGTCCGTCGACCTGAACGGCTCCTCCCAGGGCACCGTGGCCCAGACCTTCGCCACCACGCCGGGCGCCACCTACTCGGTGACGTACGCGCTGGCGGGGAACCCCGAGGGCGGACCGGCCGTCAAGACCGGCCGGGCCCTCGTCGACGGCCAGGACTTCCAGGACTTCTCCTTCGACACCACCGGCAAGTCGCGGGCCGCCATGGGGTACGTGGGCCGCCAGTTCACCTTCGTGGCCACCAGCGCCTCCACCACCCTGGCCTTCGCCAGCACCACCGGCAGCGGCGCCTACGGCCCGGTGGTGGACGACGTCCAGGTCCGGGAGTGCCGGGCCTGCCCCACCTGCTGACCGCGCGGCCCGCCCGGGCGTCCACGGCCGCGCCCCGGGAGCGGGCGCTGCCTTAAACCGTTCCTAAAACCTTCCCGGCAACCGCCTCTGATGTGCCGAAGGTGCTTGACGTGCACAGCTGGTCTAGTCCAGTTTGAAGCTGCACCGCGCACCTCCCCGCACCGGACCACGCCCCCACCGCACCCGCCGCCCGCCCGCGCTCCCCCTCGCGTGGCGGGCGGCGGGCGCACCGTCCCGAGAGGCACCCCCATGCCACGCGCGCCCCACGACACCCACGCGCCCGACGCCCCCGCCCGGCACCGCCGCCCCGCCGTCCGGGTCAAGCTGCTCGGCCTCGCCGCCGCCACCGTGCTGGCCGGCGGCGGGCTCGCCTCGCTCGCCGGGAGCGCCGGCGCGGCCGACGGCAACCTGCTCGGCAACGCCGGGTTCGAGAGCGGCTCGGCGAGCCCCTGGAGCTGTTCGGCCGCCACCGGCAGCGTGGTCGGCACCGGCGCGCACAGCGGCTCGTACGCGCTGAGGGGCGGCGTGAGCAGCAGCGACACCGCGCAGTGCGGCCAGAGCGTCGCCGTTCGGCCCAACACCACGTACACGCTGAGCGCCTGGGTCCAGGGCCAGTACGTCTACCTCGGCGCGACCGGCAGCGGGGTCACCGACCCGGCGGTCTGGACGCCCGGCGGCCCCGCCTGGCAGCAGCTCTCCACCACCTTCACCACCGGTCCGGCCACCAGCAGCGTGACGGTCTACCTGCACGGCTGGTACGGGCAGGGCGGCTACCTCGCCGACGACGTCACGCTCACCGGCCCGGGCGGCAACCCGACCACCCCGCCGCCGACTTCGGCCACACCGACGCCGACCCCCACGCCCACGCCCACGCCCACGCCCACCGGCACCGGAACGCCCACCACCCCGCCGCCGGCCACCGCCGTCCCGGTGGCCCCGTACATCGACATGGGCGCCTGGCCGACCCCGTCGATGCCCGCGATGGCCCAGGCCGGCAACCTGAAGTCCTTCACCATGGGCTTCGTGACCGGCGTCGGCTGCAAGGCCAGCTGGTTCAACGCCTACGACCCGCGCACCGGCTGGGCCAAGGACCAGGTGGACGCGCTGCGCGCGGCCGGCGGCGACGTGAAGGTGTCCTTCGGCGGCGCCAGCGGCACCGAACTCGCCGCCGCCTGCACCTCGGTGGACTCGCTGTTCGCCGAGTACGACGCCGTGGTCAAGGCCTACAACCTGCGCTACGTCGACTTCGACATCGAGGGTGCCGCGATCGCCGACACCGTCGCCAACGACCGCCGCTCCGCCGCGCTCGCCAAGCTGCAGAAGGCCAACCCCGGCCTGAAGGTGTCGTTCACCCTGCCGGTGCTGCCCGAGGGGCTCACCGCCGAGGGCGTCGCCATCGTCCGCTCGGCCCGGGACGCGGGCGTGGCCGTCGACCTGGTGAACGCGATGGCGATGGACTACTACCGCGCCGGCGCCGACTACGGCGACGCGGCCGTCCAGGCGGCCCAGGGCCTCTACGGCCAGCTCAAGTCGCTCTACCCGGCGAAGAGCGACGCCCAGCTCTGGGCCGCGGTCGGCATCACCCCGATGCTCGGGGAGAACGACGACCACCAGGTCTACAACCAGGCGGACGCCCGGCAGCTGGTCGCCTTCGCCCAGCAGCACCACCTCGGCGAGCTGGCCTTCTGGGACGCCACCCGGGACGCCAACGCCTGCACCGGCGCGCTCTACAAGTGCACCAACATCGCCCAGCAGCCGTACGAGTTCGCGAAGATCTTCGCCCAGTACGCGGGCTAAGCGGGGCGGTCACCGTCGGCGGTCACCAGCCCCGCGGGGCGGTGACCGCCGACGGCGGCTCAGGGCGCCGCCACCGCGGCGTTCGAGCGGTCCGCCACGAGCCGCACCGCGAAGCCGGCCAGCGCCGTGCCCATCAGGTACCGGTGGACCCGCTGCCAGGTCGGGCGGCGGGCGAAGAAGGCCGACACCGAGCCCGCCATCAGCACGAAGACCGCGTTGCCGGCCACGCCGACCGCGATCTGCGTCAGGCCCAGCAGCAGGCTCTGCACCGCGACGTGGCCGCGGTCCGGATCGACGAACTGCGGCAGCAGCGAGACGTACAGGATCGCGATCTTCGGGTTCAGCAGGCAGGTCAGCAGGCCCATGCCGAACAGCCGGGCGGGCCGGTCGGCCGCCAGCTCCTTCGGCGCGAACGCCGAAGTGCCGCCCGGCCGGACGGCCTTCCAGGCCAGCCAGAGCAGGTAGCCCGCGCCCGCCAGCTTGAGCGCCAGATAGACCTCCGGCACCAGCGCGAACACCGCCGCGATCCCGGCCGTCGCCGCGACCAGGTAGACCAGGAACCCGACGAAGACGCCCGCCAGCGAGGTCAGCCCGGCCCGCCGGCCCTGGGCGACCGAGCGGGACACCAGGTAGATCATGTTCGGACCGGGGGACAGGACCATCCCCAGTTCCACCATCGCGATGCCGGCTATCGCGCCGAGACTCACCATCGTGCCGCTCTCCCCGTTCCCTTCGTGGCCGCGGTGCGGACACCGCGGGCCGACGGCCGGCCCGCCGCGAGGCCGCGACGCGCAACCGCCTCGATCCCGCCGCGCACCGCGCCGCGGGCTCGCAGCACATCCGCCGCGATCAAGGTCTCATCCTACGAATAATGCGATCTCACTTGTCGGGCGCAGCCGCTACAGTCCTGACCACCGCCCGGGGGCGGCACCGCGGCGGGCACGCCGGTCCGCGTCCGGCCTCCCCGGCGGGCCCCGGTCCTGGTCCGGTCCTGGTCCTGGTCCGGTCCGGTCCTCGTCCTGGTCCGGTGGCACGACGGCAGGCGCACCGCCCGCTCGTCTCCGGCCGCGACCACCGGGGCGCCGCAGCGCGGACATCCCAGCACGGGACATCCCAGCACAGGGCACCGCAGCACAGGACACCGCAGCACAGGGCACGGCAGCACACGGCATCGCAGCACAGCGCACGAGGGGGAGGACATGACGGTCCGGAGCGACGAGCGGACAGCGGCCGACGAGATAGGCCCGGAGGAGCTGGCGGCCTTCGGCCGCACCCTCGGACGCCTGCGCGCCCTCCCCGCCGACCACTCGGTGCGCCGGCACGCCGAGCGCCAACTGGAGTCCTTCGTCCGGGAGAGCCGCAAGCGCCGTCGCCAGGACGCCCGGGACGAGGACCGCCTGGCCGATGCCGGCCTGCTCGCCGCCACCGCCACCGGCGCGCCGGACCGCCGCGAGGACGCGCCGCTGACCGCCGCCGCCCCGGCCGCCCCGCTCGGCGAGCTCCGGCTCGGCCGCCGCTGCTACGTCTGCAAGCAGCACTACCGCCGGGTGGACGCCTTCTACCACATGCTCTGCCCCGACTGCGCCGTCGACAACACCGCCCGGCGCGGCCTCAGCACCGACCTGCGCGAGCGCCGGGCACTGCTCACCGGCGGCCGGGTGAAGATCGGCTTCCAGCTCGCCCTGATGATGCTGCGCGACGGCGCCGAACTGATCGTCACCAGCCGCTTCCCGCACGACACCGTACGGCGCTTCCACGCCGCCGCCGGCAGCGCCGAGTGGCGCGACCGCCTCACCGTGGTCGGCATCGACCTGCGCGACCCGCGCCAGGTACTCGGCCTCACCGAGCAACTCCGCGCCGACGGCCGCCCGCTGGACATCCTGGTCAACAACGCCGCGCAGACCCTGCGCCGCCCGCCCGGGTCCTACGCCCTGCTGGCCGCCGGTGAGCGGGCCGCGCTGCCGGCCGCGTCCGCCGCGGTCGTCCACGCCCCGGGGTTCCGGCCGATGCCCGCCCTCGCCCCGGCCTGGCCCGCCGCCGAACTCGGCACCGCCGCCGAGCGGTCGGCCGTCGCCCTGCCGTCCGAGTGGGCCGACGAGGCGGGCCTGCTGCCCGACCCCGCACCGGTCAACTCCTGGTCGGCCCGGCTCGGCGCGCTGGACCCGGCGGAGCTCCTGGAGACCCAGCTGGTCAACGCGCTCGCGCCCGCGCTGCTCTGCGACCGCCTGCTGCCGCTGCTGCTGGCCGCGCCGCACGCCCGCCGCTACATCGTCAACGTCACCGCGGTGGAGGGCCGGTTCGCCGTCCGCAACAAGACCGCCGGCCACCCGCACACCAACATGGCCAAGGCCGCCCTCAACATGCTCACCCGCACCAGCGCCGAGGAACTCGCCGCTCAGGGCGTCCACATGTGCGCGGTCGACACCGGCTGGATCACCGACGAGAACCCGGCCCCCAAGAAGGCCCGGCTGGCCGCCGACGGGTTCCGCACCCCGCTCGACATCGTCGACGGCGCCGCGCGCGTCTACGACCCGATCGTCCGCGGCGAGGCCGGGGCGCCGGTGTCGGGCGTCTTCCTCAAGGACTACCGCGAGGCGGCCTGGTGACTCCCGGGGGCCGGCCGGCCACCGGGCCGGACCTCACCCGTGCCCGGCGCGGGCCGGCCGGACCTCGCCCGCCCGCGCGACAACTCGCCCGCCGCTGACGGGCGGAGGTGCGACCGCGCGCCGTCGCGGGGCTGGGCAGGGCGGGCCGATCTCTCCACAATGGACATGCCATTGTCGTGATCCGGCCACCACACCCGACGGGGGTACCAGACCGTGCCCGTGACCTCGCACGCGCCGATCAGCCGGCGCACCTTCACCCGAACCGCCCTGCTGGGCGCCCTCACCGCCGCCGGCCTCGGGGCGGCCACGCCCCGGGCCGGCGCGCTCGCCGTCCCGGCGGGAGCCGACTGGCTGGGCGCCGTCGACGGCGGAGCCACGCTCTCCCGGCTCACCCTCCCGGGCACGCACGACAGCTGCGCGCTGTACGGCGGCCCGCTGACCCAGACCCAGACGCTCGCCCTGCCGGACCAGTTCGCTGCCGGCGTGCGCTTCCTGGACATCCGCTGCCGCGCGATCGACGGCGTGCTCGCGATCCACCACGGCCCGGTCTTCCAGCAGATCTTCTTCGGCGACGTCCTCAACCACTGCCTGGCCTTCCTCGCCGCCCACCCGGGCGAGACCCTGGTCATGCGGGTCAAACAGGAGTACTCCACGGTCTCCGACAGCGAGTTCGCCGCACTCTTCGCCGGCTACCAGGCGCGCTGGCCGGGCCTGTTCTGGAGCGAGGACCGGATCCCCCGGCTCGGCGAGGTGCGCGGGCGGGTGGTCCTGCTGGCCGACAACTCCGGCCTGCCCGGCCTCCGTTGGGGCGGGCCCCGGACGGACATCGAGGACGACTACGACATCGGCACCATCTTCGAGCTCAACTCCCGCAAGTGGCCCGAGGTCTCCGCCCACCTGGACGCCGCCCGCGCCGCCGCCGACCCGGGCCGCCTGTTCCTCACCTTCACCTCCAGCTCCGGCTGGGGCCTCTGGCCGCGCCAGGCCGCGGACGCGATCACGCCGAAGCTCCGCTCCTACCTGGGCGCCCTCGACCGCCCCGCCCGCCCGGTGCTCGGCACCGTCCCGCTGGACTTCGTGACCCCGGACCTCGCACGCTCGCTGTACGCGCTCAACTTCGGCGGCTGACCGGGCGGGGCGCGCCCGACCGCCGGGCGCGCCCCGCTCGCCCGGGCATTCGCGCGCCCTCAACTCCCGCATATCGCACGACAATCATCTATCTCGCTCGATCGAGCGAACTATCCTCCTTATCCACATTTTTGCCTTTCCATGGGGGAACATCAGCACGTCCGCGCCCGAACGATCCCCCGGTCGGGCGGCACCAACTCCGGCCATTGGGATAAGCCCGTGACTACCTCCGCCCCCGTGTGGGACTGCCCCTTCAACCACACCGAAGGCCTGGAGTTCGACCCCCTCCTCAAGCGACTGCTCACCGAGGACCCGGTCGCCAGGATCCGCCTGCCGCACGGCGAGGGCGAGGCCTGGCTGGCCACTCGCTACGAGGACGTCCGCGTCGTCACCACCGACCGCCGGTTCAGCCGCGCCGCCGGCATCGGCCGCGACCTCCCCCGGATGACGCCCGCCCCGATCGCCCAGGTCGAGGCGATCAACCTGATGGACCCGCCGGCCCACAACCGGCTGCGCCGGCTGGTCGCCAAGGGGTTCACCAACCGGCAGGTCGAGCAGTTGCGGCCGAAGACCCAGCGCACGGTCGACGGCTTCCTGGACGAGATGGCGGAGCACGGCTCCCCCGCCGACTTCGTCCACCACCTCGCCTCCCGGCTCCCCATGGTCACCATCTGCGAGCTGCTCGACATCCCCGAGGACGACCGCGCCGAGCTGCGCGGCCACGCCGTCGCGATGATGTCGATGGGCCCCGGCAGCGGCGACGGCCAGGTCCGGGCCAAGGCCGCGCTGCGCGCCTACTTCTCCGAGCTGACCGCCGCCCGCCGCCGCTCCCCCGGCGAGGACCTGATCAGCGCCCTGGCCACCGCCCGGGACGAGGAGGAGCTGCTGGACGACCAGGAGCTCGCCGTGATGGCCATGGTCCTGCTGGTCACCGGCCACGACACCAGCACCTACCAGCTGAGCAACATCACCTACACCCTGCTCACCCACCCCGAGCAGCTCGGCAAGCTCCGCGCCCAGCCGGAGCTGCTGCCGCGCGCCATCGAGGAGCTGCTCCGCTTCATCCCGTTCCGCCAGGGCGTCGGCATCGCCCGGGTCGCCACCGAGGACGTCGAACTCGGCGGCGTGCGGATCAGGGCCGGCGAGGCCGTCCACGTCTCCTACCTCGCCGCCAACCGCGACCCGGACATGTTCGAGCGGCCCGACGAGCTGGACCTCGACCGCGGCTCGGCCAACCACATGGCCTTCGGCTACGGGACGCACCACTGCGCGGGCGCCCACCTCGCCCGGATGGAGCTCCAGGTGGCCATCGGCACCCTGCTGCGCCGCTTCCCCGACCTGCGGCTCGCGGTGCCGGCCGCCGAGCTGGACTGGCGGACGGGCTCGATCTGGCGCTATCCGCGGACCCTGCCGGTCGCCTGGTGACCAGCTCCCCGCCGCGCCGGCCCGGCGCCCCTCCGACGCACCCGTAGGCCCTCCAGGGGAGATCCGTACCCATGGCAACACTCTGCCGACCCGCCATCGCCGTCCCCGAACACGTCATCACCCTGGAGCAGACCCTCGACCTGGCCCGCGGCCTGCACGCCGACCATCCACAGCTCGGCCTCGCCCTGCGTCTGATCGAGAACACCGGCGTCCGGACCAGGCACCTGGTCCAGCCCATCGACGAGACCCTGCGCCACCCCGGCTTCACCGGCCGCAACGCGGTCTACGAGCGGGAGGCCAAGCGCAGGGTCCCCGAGGTGGTCGAACGCGCCCTGGCCAACGCCGAGCTGTCCGCCCGCGAGATCGACCTGATCATCTACGTGTCCTGCACCGGCTTCATGATGCCGTCGCTGACCGCCTGGCTGATCAACACCATGGGCTTCCGCTCCGACACCCGCCAGGTGCCGATCGCCCAGCTCGGCTGCGCGGCCGGCGGCGCCGCCGTCAACCGGGCGCACGACTTCTGCCGCGCCTACCCCGGCGCCAACGTGCTCATCGTGGCCTGCGAGTTCTGCTCGCTCTGCTACCAGCCGACCGACCTCGGCGTCGGGTCGCTGCTCTCCAACGGCCTGTTCGGGGACGCCGTCGCCGCCGCCGTGATGCGCGGCCGCGGCGGCACCGGCGTGCACATCGAGCGCAACGGCTCGCACCTCGTCCCGCACACCGAGGACTGGATCTCCTACGGCGTCAGGGACACCGGCTTCCACTTCCAGCTCGACAAACGCGTCCCCGGCACCATGGAGATGCTCGCGCCCGCCCTGCGCACGCTGGCCACCGAACACAGCTGGGACATCTCGGGCCTGGGCTTCTACATCGTGCACGCCGGCGGCCCGCGGATCCTCGACGACCTCTGCCACTACCTCGACCTGGAGCCCGCGGCCTTCCGCTTCAGCCGCGCCACCCTCACCGAGCGCGGCAACATCGCCAGCGCGGTCGTCTTCGACGCCCTCGCCCGGCTCTTCGAGGAGGGAGGGGTCGCGGACGGCACCCACGGCCTGATCGCCGGCTTCGGACCGGGCATCACCGCCGAGATCTCGCTCGGCAGTTGGGCCGGCGTCCCGATCGAGGCGACCATCCCGCGCCGCCCCCGGGCGATCGACGTGGCCGACCTCGCACTCGTCCAGGCGACCACCCCCCTGCTGCGTCCGGCCGGGACTACGATCACCGAATGACCGACACCACGGACCGATCCGACGTCTCTGCCAGAGCGGCCGAACTGGCCGCGCGCTTCCCCGCGTTGCACGCACCGCAGTACTGGCCCTGGGGCCGGTACGACGCGCAGTTCTCCCTCGCGCTGCCACCGGACGAACTCATCACCAACATCCACCTGGTGGGCTTCTCCGCCGGGCTGGTGGTGCTCTGCCGGGACGACCGCGACCACTGGTTCCTGCCGGGCGGGACGCGGGAGAGCGGCGAGTCGATCGAGTCCTGCCTGGTCCGCGAGCTGCGTGAGGAGGCCGGCGCGCGCCTGCTCGGCGAGCCGTCCTGGCTGGGGGCCCACCGCTGCGTGACGGACAGCGCGGAGCCGTACCGGCCGTGGCAGCCGCACCCCGAGAAGGCCTGGCTCTGGGGCTGGGCGGAGGTGTCGGTGGACTCCACCCCGACCAACCCGGACGACGGCGAGCAGGTGGTCGAGGTCCGTGCGGTGGAGCCGGCCGAGGCGCAGCGGCTGCTGGTCGGCAGCCACGAGCCGTGGTGGGGCGAGCTGGTCGGCCTGGCCGTGGAGCTGCGCGGGCGGACGTCCGCCGGCTAACGAAGCGGGGCGGCGGCGGGGGCGAGCCGGGGCCGGGGCGTGGGCCGGGGGCACGGGCGCGACCGGGACCCGGGCGGGGCTCACACCCGGCGGCGGCGAAGATCACTGGGATGGCCGATCACAGCGGCGCCATGCCCTTCATGCGGTGATATGACTCGTTTGACCTGGGTCGTCACCGACGGGAGCGTCATGGACAACTACCCGCTGCTCAACATCTTCTGGACGATGTTCGAGCTGTTCCTCTGGATCCTCTGGTTCTTCCTGCTGTTCAAGATCATCACGGACATCTTCCGCAGCCAGGACCTCAGCGGTTGGGGCCGGGCCGGCTGGCTAATCCTGGTGATCCTGCTGCCCCTGATCGGCGTCCTCGTCTACGTGATCGCCCGTGGCACGTCGATGAGCAAGCGGGACGTGGCCGAGGCCCGGCAGAACGAGGCCGCGTTCAAGGCGTACATCCGGGAGGCGGCCGCCGAGGCGCCCGGGAGCGGTCCGCCGGGCGCGGGTGCCCCGGGTGCCCCGGGTGCCCCGGGCTCGACGGGTTCCACCGCGAGCGCCGCCGCGGCCGGCGGGCGCAGCCACGTCGACGACCTCGCCAAGCTCGCCGACCTCAAGGCCGGCGGTGCGATCACCGAGGTCGAGTACCAGCGGGCCAAGGAGAAGCTCCTGGCCTGAGCGGCGACCGGCCCGAGCCGGGACCGGCCGGGGCGGCGGGCCGGTGGAC
>NZ_JBHWUI010000229.1:0-10231 GCF_042737525.1 Kitasatospora sp. NPDC059973
GCGCCGCCCCGGCAGGGGTCCGCCCGCGCCCGCCGGCGGGCCCGCCGGCTCCGGCCGCGCGCAACGGTGCGGGAACGCTGCGCCGGGCGCCGGGGTGCCGTGCGGGAGAGCATGGAAGCGTCACTTCTGACGACGGGCCACCGTCGGTGGCCGTCGCCACCGGGCGTCCGCGGCCGCGTATACGGTTGACCACGCGAGCCCCTACGCGCCCGCGAGCACCTACTCGATGCCCGGGGCGGCAGCGCTCCGACGCAGGCCCACGCACCGTCCCACCAGCGGGAGGACATCATGACTCTCGACCACCGCACCCCCGCGCACGAACGCCCCGTGCCCGCGAGCCCGCCCACCGAGACGCCCGAGTGCGAGGCGTCGACCTGCGCGGGCATCTCCACCCCGGAGTCGACCGAGCTGCACACGGCCTGGCCCGGCTGGATCCCCCTCCTGGTGATCACCGTGCTGGTGGTCTGCTGCGTCGGCTTCGCGGTGGGGAGGATCGGGGGATGGTGACCCTGCCCGCCGAGCACGGCGCCGGCCCGTGGGGCGGTGGCCGGGCGGGCCCACCGGACGCCCCCGAGGACGCGGGGCTGCCCACCGGCGGAGTCGCCCGCCGCCTCGGCGTGTCGCCGACCACGGTCCGCTCGTGGGAACGCCGCTACGGCATCGGCCCGGCCGACCGCGCGGCCGGGCACCATCGCCGCTGGAGCCGGCAGGACATCGCGGTCCTGGAGGCCATGTGCCGTCTCACGGCCCGCGGAGTGCCGCCGGGCGAGGCGGCCCGGGCCGCCCTGGCCGAGCGCCGCACCGCGCTCCACGACGCACCGCCGCCCGCCGGCCGGCCGCCCGGAACGGAGCGGCCGGATGACATCCCGGCCCGCCGCGACCCGGGCGGCAGCCGTGCCCTGCGGGTCGGGACGGTACGCCCCGAGTGCCGCGGCCTGGCCCGGGCGGCGGTCCGGCTGGACGCACCCGAGGTCGCCGGGATCCTGCGCGACGCGGTCGTGGCACTGGGGGTGGTCGAGGCGTGGACGGAGGTCATGATGCCCGCCCTGCGGGCCGCGGGCCGCAAGTGGGCGGCCGACGGCGAGCAGTACGTCGAGGTCGAGCACCTGCTCTCCTGGCACGTCTCCAGCGTCCTGCGCGGCGTGGCCGTGGAGACCGGCCCAACCCGGCCGGTGCCACCCGTCGTCCTCGCGGCGGTGCCCGGCGAGCAGCACACCCTCCCGCTGGAGGCGACGGCCGCGGCGCTCACCGAGCGCGGCCTGCCCTTCCGGATGCTGGGGGCGGCCGTCCCCTTCCGGGCCCTGCTCGACGCCGTCCACCGGATCGGCCCGGGCGCCGTGATGATCTGGTCCCAGGACCGGCACACCGCCGACCCCGAGCTGCTGCGCCGGGTGAGCGGCAGCATGTGGGGTTCGCGCGGCTCCCGCACCCGGGCCCTGGTGGTGGCCGCCGGCCCCGGCTGGGCCCGCGCCCTGCCCCCGGCCGGAGCCGCCTGCCCCCGCACCCTCGCGAGCGCCGTGGACCTTCTCGAACAGGCGCTCACGGGCTGACCTCCGCCGCCCGGCGCGCCGGTTCGCGGCCGCGCCGGGCCGCCGCCGGTCCCGCGCCGGTCCCGCCCGGTGTGCCGGACGCTCGTCGGCCACGGTGCGCGGTGCGCACGAGCCCCCGCAGCCCGACGCCGGCCGGTCCACGAGTCGGGCCCTCCACGAGCCGGAATCCACGAGTCGGGATCCACGAGTCGGGCCGGTCCCGACGGGTCGGGCCGCTCCACGAGCCGGGCCAATCCAAGGACCGCGTCGGCTCCGAAGATCCGGTGCAACGACAAAGCGGGCCGCGCCGCGGCCCCGTCGGGAGGGGCTCTCGTGACCATGTTCGACATCGTCTCCACCTCACGGGCCCCCGCCCGCGGCGACGGCGGCGCGCGTCCGCGCCGGGTGGCCGTGGTGGGGTCCGGCGTGGCCGGACTCACCGCGGCGTACGAGCTGTCCCGCGCCGGGACGGAGGTCGAGCTGTTCGAGGCCGACGGGCGCCTCGGCGGCCACGCCCACACCCAGCGGGCGACCGCGCGGGACGGGCGGACGCTGGACCTGGACACCGGCTTCCTGGTCCACAACACCCGGACCTACCCCCACCTGCTGCGGCTCTTCGCCGAACTCGGGGTGCGCACCCAGGACACCGAGATGAGCATGTCCGTGCGCTGCGACGGGTGCGGTCTGGAGTACGCGGGCGCGCGCGGACCGGCCGGCCTGCTGGCCAGGCCCGACGCCCTGGCGCGCGGCCGGTACCTGCGGATGCTCACCGAGGTGCCGCGCTTCCACCGGCGGGCTCGCCGCCTGCTCGCCGACCCGGCCGCCGGCGACCCCAGCCTGCGTGACTTCCTCACCGCCGAGGCCTTCTCCCCGTACTTCGTGAGCCACTTCATGACCCCGGTGGTGTCCGCGGTGTGGTCCTGCGCCCCCGACCTGGCGGGCGACTACCCGGCGCGGTACCTGTTCACGTTCCTCGACAACCACGGCCTGCTCGGGGTGACCGGCGCGCCGGTCTGGCGGACCGTCGTCGGCGGCTCCCGCACGTACGTGGAGAGGATCGCCGAGCGGCTCACCACCGTCCGCCGGTCCGCCCCGGTCAGGGCGGTGCGCCGGCACCCGGACGGGGTCAGCGTCGTCACCGAGGACGGACACCTGACCGAGGCCGACGCCGTCGTCGTCGCCACCCACGCCGACCAGGCGCTGCACCTGCTTGCCGACCCGACCGACGCGGAGCTGGAGATCCTCGGCGCCTTCACCTACTCGCGCAACCCGACCGTGCTGCACCGCGACCCCTCCGTGCTGCCCACCGCCCGGTGGGCCCGGGCCTCGTGGAACTACCGGATGCCCCACTGCACCGCCCCCTCGGACCGGGTGCGGGTCAGCTACCACCTCAACCGGCTGCTCCGGCTGGACGCCGACGACGACTACCTGGTCACCCTCAACGAGGACCGGGACCAGCCCGTCCCGGAGCACCTGGTGGTCTCCCGCACCGTCTACGAGCACCCGGTCTACACCGCGAGCACCCTCGCCGCGCAGCGCCGGCTGCCCGAACTCACCACGGCCCGCACCGCGTTCGCCGGCGCCTACCACGGCTGGGGCTTCCACGAGGACGGCTGCCGGTCCGGGGTCGAGGCGGCCCGGTCGCTGCTGGGGGTGGGCGCGCCGTGACCACCCTGCCCGGGCCCTGGGGCGCGGTCCTCTACGACACCCTCACCACCCATGTGCGCACCGATCCGCCCAGGCCGCCGTTCCGCCACCGCGGCTACCTGTGGCTGGTCGACCCGGACCGCCTCCCCCGGGTGCCGTGGCCGCTGCGTCCGCTGGCCTCCTTCCGCCCGCAGGATCACCGGATCGACCGGGAAGCCCGAGAGTTGACGATCCGTCAGGACATCGACCGGTACCTGGCCGAGCACGGCGTACGGCTCGGCGAGGGCCGGATCCTGATGCTCACCCAGGCACGGTCGCTCGGGCACGTGTTCAACCCGCTGACCGTGTACTGGTGCCGCGACGGCGCGGGCCACCCGCTCCGCACGGTCGTCGAGGTCCACAACACCTACGGCGGCCGCCACCGCTACCTGCTGCCGCCCGATCCCGCCGGCCGTGCCGAGACCCCCAAGGACTTCTACGTCTCACCGTTCTTCCCGGTCGACGGACGCTACCGGATGGTGCTGCCGGAGCCGGGGGAGCGGCTGGCCCTGACCGTCCACCTGGACCGCGGCGGCGGCCACGCCTTCACGGCCACCGTCCGCGGCACCGGCCGCCCGGCCGGACCCGCCGCCCTGCTGCGTGCCGCGCTCGCCCACCCGCTCGCCACCTGGGCCGTCAGCCTCCACATCCGCTACCGGGGCGTCCGCCTCTGGCTGAGCGGCCTGCCCGTCCACCCCCGCCCGACCGCCGGCCCGGACCGGTGCGCGCAGCGGTCCACGCCCACGGAAGAGCCCACGGAAGTGCCCACGGAAGAGGTGCCCGCCCCATGACGACCACGGTTCCCCCGACGGCGAGGCCGACGCCCGTCGTCGATCCCGCCCGCTGGCCGGACGTCGCCAGGGTGCCGCACGTGCCGCTGCGCGCGGCCGTCGCCGGACGCCTGCTGCGCCGGGTCGCCGCGCGGCGCGGCCTGCTCGTCGAACTCCCCGGCGGCCGGGCCCTGCGGCCCGCCCCGCCCGGCGCGCCGGTGCTGCGCCTGCACCACCCGCAGGCCTTCCTCCACCGCCTCGGCGAGAGCGGCCTGATCGGCTTCGGCGAGTCCTACCAGGCCGGCGACTGGGACAGCCCCGACCTGGTCGCCCTGCTCACCGCGCTGGCCAGCGCCCCCGAGACCCTCGTCCCGGCCGGCGCGCGCTGGCTGCGCCGCTTCTACGTCCGGCGCCCGCCGGCGGCGGAACTGCCCACCGCGGCGAACGCCCGGAGCAACGTCCGCCGGCACTACGACCTCTCCAACGACCTGTTCGCCCTGTTCCTCGACCCGACGATGACCTACTCCTCGGCGCTCTTCGCCGCCGGACCGGACCGTCGGCCGACCGCCACCCGGGAGGAGCTGACCGCCGCCCAGCACCGCAAGATCGACCGGCTGCTCGACCTCGCGGACGTCGGCCCCGGCACCCGGCTGCTGGAGATCGGCACCGGCTGGGGCGAACTCGCCCTGCGCGCCGCCGCCCGGGGCGCCCGCGTCGTCAGCCTGACCCTCTCCGAGGAGCAACTCGCCCTCGCCCGGCGGCGGATCGCCGAGGCCGGACAGCAGGACCGGGCCGAGGTCCGGCTCTGCGACTACCGCACCGCGGAGGGCGAGTACGACGCCGTCGTCAGCGTCGAGATGATCGAGGCCGTCGGACGCCCGTTCTGGCCGGACTACTTCACCGTGCTCGACCGGGTCCTCGCCCCCGGCGGCCGGGTCGCCCTCCAGGCGATCACCATGCCGCACGACCGCATGCTCGCCGGCAGCCGCAGCCACACCTGGATCCTCAAGTACGTCTTCCCCGGCGGCCGGATCCCGTCCGTGCGGGCGATGACCGAGACCGCCGCCCGCCACACCCGGCTGCGGGTGACCGGCACCGACGCGTTCGGGCCGCACTACGCCGAGACCCTGCGGCTGTGGCGCGAGCGCTTCTGCGAACGGCCCGAGGAGGTCGAGTCCCTCGGCTTCGACGAGGTGTTCCGGCGGATGTGGGAGCTGTACCTCGCCTACTCCGAAGCCGGGTTCCGCACCGGGTACCTCGACGTCCACCAGCTGCTGCTGACCCGTGCGGAGGGGGCGACGTGAACACCGGAGCCTTCCTCCTCGGCATCGCCGCGACCGCCGCCGCGGCCCTCGTCGTCCTGCTCGTCGCGTTCGCGGTGGGCGTGCGGACCGGCCGCCACCGGGGTGTGGACGTCGCCTGGGGCCTGGCGTTCGCCGCGGTGGCGCTCACCGGGTACGCGCTGTCGGCCGGGCACGGGGACGACGGCCGCCGGCTGCTCGCGACCGCGCTCGTCCTGGTGTGGGGCCTGCGCCTGTCCGCGCACCTGTGGTGGCGCGCCCGGGGAGCGCCCGAGGACCCCCGCTACGCCGCGATGCTCTCCCGCGCCCCCGAGGGCCCGGCCCGCACGCGGTACGCGCTGCGGATCGTCTACCTGCTCCAGGCCGCCCTCGTGTGGTTCGTCGCGCTGCCGGTCCTCGCCGCCCAGTACACCGACCGGCCGCCGGGCGCGCTCGCCTGGGCGGGCACCGCGCTCTGGGCGGTCGGCGTGTTCTTCGAGGCGGTCGGCGACCGGCAGCTCGCCCGGTTCAAGGCCGACCCCGGCAACCGGGGCGCGGTCATGGACCGCGGCCTCTGGCGCTACACCCGCCACCCGAACTACTTCGGCGACGCCTGCGTGTGGTGGGGCCTGTACCTGCTCGCCGCCGACACGCCGGCCGGCGCGGCGTTCGTCCTCAGCCCGCTCCTGATGACCTACCTGCTGGCCTTCGGCAGCGGCAAGCCGATGCTGGAACGCCGGATGGGCGCGCACCGCCCCGGCTGGGCCGAGTACGCGGCCCGCACCAGCGGCTTCCTGCCCCTGCCGCCCCGCCGGACCCCGCGGGAACCCCGAACTCCCCGCACCCCCCAGCCCCCGTCGTCCCCGAGGTCCCCCCGATGACCGTCTCGATCGCCCTGTTCACCCAGGACCTGCGCCTGCACGACAACCCCGTGCTGCACGCCGCGCACACCGCGGCCGACCAGGTCGTCCCGCTGTTCGTGCTCGACCCCGCCGTCGCGGCCGCGGGGTTCGCCGCCCCCAACCGGCAGGCGTTCCTCGCCGACTGCCTCGCCGACCTCGACGCCTCCCTGCGGGCCGCCGGCTCCCGGCTCGTCCTGCGCACGGGCGACCCGGCCGAGCAGGCGGCCCGCGTCGCCGCCGAGACCGGCGCCGCCACCGTGCACGTCGCCGCGGGCGCGAGCGGATTCGCGCACCGGCGCGAGGCACGGCTGCGCAAGCTCCTCGACGACCGGCTGCACGTCCACGACGCGTCCCTGACCGTCGTCCCGCCCGGCCGCGTCACCCCGGCCGGGCGCGACCACTACACGGTCTTCACCCCGTACCACCGCGCCTGGCAGGAGGTACCCCGGCGGACCGTGCTGGCCGCACCCCGCCGGCTCGCCACCCCGGAGCACGTCCGCGGCGAGGACCTCCCCGCCGCGCGTCCGAGCTCACCCGCCCTGCCGCCCGGCGGCGAGACGGCGGCCCGTCGGCGCCGGCGGAACTGGGACGTCGACGGCTACGCTGACCTGCACGACGACCTCGCGGCCGACGACACCTCCCGGCTCTCCCCGTACCTGCACTTCGGCTGCCTGTCCCCGACGGAACTCGCCACCGACGCCCTGCGGCACGACGGCCCCGGCGCACGGGCGTTCGTCCGGCAGCTCGCCTGGCGCGACTTCCACCACCAGGTGCTCGCCGCCCGCCCCGAGGCCGCGCACCGCGACTACCGCACCCGGGACGACCACTGGCACCACGACGAGCGCGAGGCCGAGGCGTGGCGCCGGGGCCGCACCGGCTACCCGATCATCGACGCCGGAATGCGCCAACTCGCCCACGAGGGCTGGATGCACAACCGCGCCCGCCTCCTGACGGCGAGCTTCCTCACCAAGAGCCTCTACCTCGACTGGCGCATCGGCGCCGCCCACTTCCTGTCCCTGCTCGTCGACGGCGACGTCGCCAACAACCAGCTCAACTGGCAGTGGGTCGCGGGCACCGGCACCGACACCCGGCCCAACCGGGTCCTCAACCCGCTGCGCCAGGCCGACCGTTACGACCCCGACGGCGACTACGTCCGCCGGTGGGTGCCCGAACTCGCCCACCTCCCCGGCCCGCTGGTCCACCGGCCCTGGCTCCTGGACGACGGCTACCCGCCGCCGATCATCGAACCGGAGGCCCTGACCGCGCGGTTCCGGCACGGGCGCTCCTGACCCCGGGCGCACGGGCCGGCCACGCCAACGGCGGTGGGTGGTGGGCCCGCCGGCCCACCACCCACCGCCGCGGTCCGGTCGCGCCCTACTCCTCGGTCGGCCCGAGGTCGGCGTGCTCGCGCAGCTCCACGCCGCGGGCGCGGTGGGCGGCGTGCGGTTCCAGCACGGTGATCTCGTTCGCCCCCGGGCACAGGACGGGGCCGGGCACGAACAGCGAGCGCTGCGGCCCGCGCGACCAGTAACGGCCGGGCGGGCATGTCCTCGAAGAGGTTGCGTCCGGTGCGTTCCCAGTGGGCCTCGGCGCGGGCGATCATCCTGGCGGTGCGCGGGGTGGTGAAGGGGAGGGCGTAGACCGCCGCCACCCGCCGCCTGGTCGCCAACGGCGAACACTGGAGCGCCTTCGTCCCGTTCGCCGCCGGCCGCGCGAACTCGCCGGGTGAGCACGGGCGCCGCAGGTCACGGCCGGATCGGGAGGCCCCGGGTCCGGCCCGGCGGCCCGCCGCCGCAGGGCGCCCCGAGCCCTCCCAGCCCCCTGCCCCCGGCCCCGGGAGGCCGGGGCGGCCCCCGGGTGCCCGGCTGTCGGTTTCTGATCGTTCCGGCGGTAGCCTGCCCTCTGGACGTAGCGGGACATCGATGCCCGCCCAGGTCGTCAGGGGAGCTCGTGACCGATCAAGGGATGCTGGCACCACAGCGTCAGGCACTGATCCTGGAGGCCGTGCGCCGTCGTGGCGCGATGCGGGTCGCCGAGCTGGTCGAACAGCTCGGGGTGTCGGACATGACCATCCGCCGCGACCTGGACACCCTGGCCCGCCGGGGAACGGTGCAGAAGGTGCACGGCGGCGCCGTGGCGATCGGCGCCTCCAGCACCGACGAGCCGGGCTTCGAGGCGAAGTCCTCGCTGGAGGAGGCCGCCAAGGCCGCCATCGCGGACGCCGCCGCCGCACGGGTGGAGCCCGGCAACGTCGTCGCGCTCTCCGCCGGCACCACGACCTTCGCGGTGGCGTCCAGGCTGCTCAAGGTGCCGCAGCTGACCATCGTCACCAACTCGCTCGCGATCGCCGACCTGGTGTGGGCGGCCGGCCGCGACGCCGGGGCGAGCACCCCCTCGCTGCTGCTGACCGGTGGATCGCCCACCCGCTCGGCCGCCCTGGTCGGCGCCCTGGCCGAGCAGACGATCCGCTCGCTCCACGTGGACCTGCTGATCCTGGGCGCGCACGGCGTCTCGGAACGGGCGGGCCTGACCACGCCCAACCTGGCCGAGGCGCAGGCCAACCGCGCCATGATCGCCTCCGCCCGCCGGACGGTGGTGGTCGCGGACCACACCAAGTGGGGGGTGATCGGTCTGAGCAGCTTCGCGGAACTCGCCGAGATCGACTGCTTCATCACCGACGACCCGCTGCCGGCGCAGGCCCGCGGCACGCTCGAAGAGGCGGTCGGCGAGCTCGTGGTGGTCTCCACCGCCACCGGCTGACCCGCGCGAGCGGGCGCGGCCGGTCGCGGCCGGTCTCAGGCCACCCACGCCCCAGACCCCGACCGGGGGCGGGGTATCGACACGAAGCGGTCCGGCAGTTTGACCGTGCGACAGTTCGCACCCGCGAACGCGGACGTGATCAGCCGCGCCAGTCGCTCGTCGGTGGAGAACACCCACATGCCCGGGACAAGCACGATCCGGTGCTGCCCGTCGAGGACGGACCTGGTCAGCAGCTCCAACTGCGGGCGCACGCCCGCGGACGGGGCGCCGTTGTCGAAGTAGAGGACGGGGGCGAGCAGGCCGAGGCGGTTGGCGAAGCGCCGCAGGGCCTCGCGGTGGGCGGCCATGCCCCGGGGGTCGAAGGGGAAGCAGCGCAGATAGGCCGCGGGGGCCAGACGGGCGGTCGGAGCGGTCACGGAAAGCCTCCTCTTCGCAAGCCCCCCAGAACCTCGCCGGAACACCGGCGGCCCACCCTCCGTACGGGCGGCCGGGGTGGCGCCGGGCGGACTCTCCCACCCGCCGGTGGCACCCGGACCGCGTCCTTGGGTTGCATCATCGGGTCCGCCGCCTGCCGAGTCAATGCCCAACCGCATCCTGCGCGGCTCGGGCGGCTCGGGCGGCTCGGGCGTGCGGTCGGCGGCAGCGCGCTCCGCGCGCCGACGGCCGCCGGCGGTACGGATAGCCTGAGGCGTCGCTCGCGTCCGGAGCGTCACGATGTGAGGAGTCCCGACATGGCCGACGCCAAGAACGCTGTGATCCACACCAGCCACGGTGCCATCACCGTGGAGCTGTTCCCGAACCAGGCACCGAAGACGGTGCGCAACTTCGTGGAGCTCGCCGAAGGCACCCGGGAGGGGGCGACCGACCCGCGTACCGACGAGCCGATCAGCGGCCCGTACTACGACGGCACCCCCGTCCACCGGATCATCGACGGGTTCATGATCCAGGCGGGCGACCCGACCGGAACCGGTCGCGGCGGCCCCGGGTACACCTTCGGCGACGAGCGCTACCCGGACCTCGTCTTCGACAAGCCCTACCTGCTCGCCATGGCCAACTCCGGCCCCGGCACCAACGGCTCCCAGTTCTTCATCACCCTGGGGCCAGCCGCCTGGCTGAACTTCAAGCACACGATCTTCGGCAAGGTCGCGGACGCCGCCTCCGAGAAGGTCGTGGCCGAACTCGGCTCGGTGGCCACCGACGCGAACGACCGGCCGCTCGAGGCGGTCACCATCGACCGGATCGAGATCAAGCGCTGAGACCCCTCGGTGAGCACGAACCGGCCGCCGCCCCCGTCGCCGTGACGG